>CANFVI010000012.1 GCA_947450405.1 Flavobacteriales bacterium | reverse complement strand
TTTGGATTTATCACCGAGGACGGATCAGGTACTGAGCACTTTGTGCACGTATCAGGTCTAATTGATCAGATCAACGAAAACGACAACGTATCTTACGATCTAAAAGAAGGCAAAAGAGGATTAAATGCGGTAGACGTAAGAAAACTACCATAATAGACATTTTTTTGAATTTCTTGGAGGCCATCAATTTGATGGCCTTTTTTTATGCTTTTGTTTTTTACCAGCTGTTGCTGCTTCTATTGTAACTTTCAAAGTTTATCTTGAAAGCGGCTCTAGGACCATTCCATAAATTTGAATATCCCACACAATAGTAAATTCCTATCTTGTATTTTTCTCTCCAAATGCGAATGAGCTTATCAATACCCACATACATTTCGTAATACAGCATATTTCTTCTTTCTGGAGCATATAAAGCACTTATTCCCGCAGATTCATACAGACTTAGTTTTTTAATTAATGGTACTTTATTTACTAGTGCTCCATTGAAACTGTGCCTGTATCTTACTTCGTAATATCGCTTGAAGGTTTTAAAAGTACTGTCCAGCATTTGATAAGCAAACATGGGTGGTGTAAACAGCAACTCATCGCCACGGCGTTGGTATTTGTAGTCAATTACATTTACGTTTTTGTGCGAAATAAAACTACCACTAATTACCTTTAACTCGCTTTTACCGAGTAAGCCCCATGGGAAAATATGATCAGCCCTGAATTCTAAATAATCATAGTCAATGGTACTTTTAAAAATTCCCGGCAATGCTCTTCTATAATTTACAGAAAAGGTAGGCCATGTAGAGCCTAGAATTACTTTTTGCTTGGGTTCACTTAAATACCGTTGAAAAGGAGTATACGACAATGTTAAATCAGCAAAAACGGCCATATGCGGAATAAAGTTCAGAGGACGGTTGTTTACAAAAAGACTATCTCCTGTTTTTGAGAATTTAAAGTTCGCAATGTCTTTTCTATCGCTTATTTCGCCTTGTATCCTAAAAAACAATCCATTTACAATTTCTTGACGGTGGTAAAGCGTCAAATGGTCATGTTGGTAAAAATTATCCCTCCGAAATAAATCAATGTAAGCTGCATATGGATTTACAAATCCGAAATCCCTACCAACAGCGGCATAAACTAGTTTACGTTTATAAGGGTTGTATAAATGTGAAACAATGACAGTGCCTCGTATATCTTGGTTATTAATTCCGTAAGATATGTTTTCAATAAAGCGAATATTCTTTTTGTTTGCAGTAGTTTTATTAATGGTATTCCATACTACAATTCTGCTACCTCCTGGCCACCATGGCTGCCAGGTAAATAATAATGGCTGAAAATCTAAGTCGATTCCTTTTTTCCTATTTACATAGCTTTGTCCAAACAAAAAAAGATTTTTCCATGTTACTTTATTGGTAATGCGTTCAATGCTATCTAAGTATTCATCGGAATTGAGAACTCTTTTTAAACTGTCAATTGCTTTTACATACGTTCTCTCTGTAACAGATAGTGGAATTTTTCTTTTGTCATTCCAAAAGGAAGTATCTTTTTCATAAGCATCGTTTTCCACTTTACTTAACTCAAGTCCAAAATGATTTTTAGGGAAGTTCGGGTTGACCAAAATATTGTTATACTGCACATTTGTTGTCCCCAAATATTTGATATCACCTGTTTTTGAAAAGTATTTGAATTGTTGTGAATCTATCAGAATATTTGAATCCTTATCAATTCTGTAACTCTGACTCACCGTCATTTCGTCGTATTCGGCCATCAAATGACGTGGTACATTCAATATGATTTTAGCTACATAAAAACTTGTATCAACCAAATGAATTTCACCAGAAAATGTTGCATTCGAAGTTTGACGTCCCTCAATTTTAATTTTCAAAACACGACCATACACAGGATGTTTATAGCTTTCTATAAATCGAAATCTATAGGCTAGTATGGCACTGTTTGAAAGCGGCGACATAACGGGCAGCGGACAAAGACCTGGCAAATACATGAGATTTTGGTAAACATTGAAATCTCCCTCAACCGTTGTTAAGTAAAACAACCCTGTTTTATCTCCCCTAACGGAAACCCCTTGTTTCACTTCCTTAATTTTATTTGGTGGCGACCAATCTCTTTTCATGGTAATTTCAACCATGTTGGCTTGAGGAATTGGTGGTGCTTTGGGTTGGTCGGATTCTAAATCTTCATTTTTATTTTCTAAAGAAACAGTTTTTTTTCTGGTAGATTTAATTTCTTCAAATGCCCTAATGTAAACGTCGGCAGATTGAGCCGGGATTTTTTTAGACCAGTAATCTCTTCTTTTAATTGCCTTTTTCATATAATCAGGCCCTGGATCTTTCCACTTTGCACTGATATAAACCGTATTGATACTGGTTACTTTTCTCTTTAATATGAGCGTTAATGTGTCTTTATACTTTTCTGTATAAACCACAGCCAATTCCATATTGTAAAATTCGGGATGGGAAAATATTAATTGATAGTTGCCTGGTTTTAAATCTAATTTGAAATAACCATCCATTTTCCCTTGGCCAATTTTACCAATTGTTTTGTCATAAATTTCAATACCTGGAATGGGTGAATTACTCGTGTCAATACACAAACCGATAATTTGTGCATTGGATTGTAAAAAAATCCATCCAAAAAGAAATATGATCAAACGTTTCATTTTTTGTTCTTATTCTTTTTGCTTTTTTTGGATTGAATCTGTGGTTTTTGGATATTTAAGTTATAAATAGATTTTGGAATGAGAGGAATGAACTGTGCTCCAAAATATTTCCGTAAAGGTTTGTTTTCGATATCCCAAATAAATCCTGGCAATTTTTCTTTATCAGCAGGGAATAATTCTAGCGGATAAATTTTACCTTCAGGCTCTTGATAGAAATAAACTTGGTTTATTTTATTGTTTAAAAATTGAAATTTGATATCTGTACATTTTATTTCAAATACCGATGAAATTGTATCCTTTTCACGGGTATAATAAATGCTTTTGCCATTTTTATTCACCAATGTTTGGGTGATTTTCTGGTTAGAATCTAGCAAATGTGTCATCGAATCGCCTGAAATTTGGCTAAAACGTGTATCATCTTCTTTTAAACTAATGAAACCATGTTTGTACATGGTACTGTGGCTCAATTTTTTACGTTTCAAAAACAAGTTAATTGAATCCCCGCTCATTCTGGTAAGAGAGTCCCACAAAACAGGATTTCCCCTTAATTTAAAAGTGCTATCAAGTGAATTGTAAGACAAGAATTTGGCAGTACCTGAAACATTGTTTCTCTTGAACTTTACATTATTCCAAGATTTTATTTTTTGTTGTTTCAAAGAATCTTTGCTATAAAAAAGGGTATCTCCTTTAATGAAAAAGCTATCTTTTTTGTCGGTTTGTAATGCCATAGGATTTCCTACAACAGTCATTTCACTGGAATTTTTGGTATAAAAGGCTTTTTGTCCCCAAACTTGCCAATTTTCAGTTGAGTCCATAATCCAAACATTGCCATAAGCGCGACCCACTTGGGTTTTTTTATTGATGGAAACAGAATCTGCAACCAATGTTTTTTCATTGTCGAACAAACCGAATTTTTGATAAAAATCTCCTTGACCTGTTTCGGTATTATAGGCGCCTCTTTCAAAAAGAATGGTTTGATTGCCGTATTCAATTTGTGTGAAAGAGAAGAACTTTGCAACCTTACTATTCGTGTGATACTGTAGTGTGTCTGTTTTGATTATATAATCGGGAGTTTGTAGAACCACATTTTTCTTAAAATATAAAACTTTAGTGGCTGGGTTGTAGCTACCCGAAACACTGGTTAATTTGGTTTCTTTGTCTATGATAACGCCGCCACTGCCATACCATCCAACTTTTGAAATTGTATTGTATTGTAACCACGGGGTGGTTAGTGTCATTGTATTGTCTACCAATTTTACATTTCCATCTACCTTTGCGGTATGCAGTAAATTGTCAAATAATAGGGTGTTTCCTGTAACTATTGTGCCATCTAAATTTACAATTTTAACATCGCCAAATCCTTTTAACGATTCAGACTGCGGATCATATTCCGCCTCATTACAATAAACAGTTGAACCTTGCTGCTCAAATTTCACATTTCCTTTAAGTAATTGTCCTCCATGACCATTAATTTGAATGGATTTCATTTTACTGGCACTTAAAGAAATTGGCTGCGACAATAAATTTCCAGCGGTTATTGTTAAGAAAACAACCAACCAATGCTTAAATTTATGTTCTTTGTATTGTAAAACCATGTTTCGAAAAACTTCTGCAAATTAAGTGTTAAATTCTATTAAAGCATTGATGAATCTACAAGATTGGCAATTGGAGCGACAATTGACAGTTTTAGCCGTTAGTGGGGGTGTAGATTCAATGGTTTTATTACATGTTTTTAAAGAGTTAAATTTACCATGTATTGTAGCACATTTGAACTTTGGATTGCGTGGTTCTGAAAGTGATGGGGATACCCATTTGGTTGTACAAACATGCAATGAAATGTCAATTCCTTGTTTTGTAAAGCATGTTGATACAGAAAAGTATGCCAAAGAAAATAACATGTCAATTCAAATGGCTGCTAGGCAAATTCGGTATGGTTTTTTTCAAGAAATTCTTGAGGGACAAAATGCGAGATATATAGCAACAGCACACCATCAAGATGATGAACTCGAGAACTTTTTTATCTATTTGTTGAGAAATCAGTTACATGCTGCTTGGCAAGGAATTCCTTTACAAAGGGGCAATATCATTCGTCCATTTTTGGAAATCCCTCGAGAACTTATTCATGAATTTGCATTGCAAAATGCAGTGAATTATAGAGATGATAGTAGCAATGCAAGTACCAAATATTTAAGAAATAAGATTCGACATTTACTCATTCCTGATCTTAAAAATGAATATGCTACGGTGGCCAAAGATTTTCAAAACATAAGTAGTTTAACTAGGGCCGAATCGAAACTTAATTTATCTAATTTTCAGTTAAATTGGGAGCATCAAGTTTTCGAATTATTTGATTCAAGTGGTGTTAAATTGGAGGAAATTGGAATTTCCACTGAGTTTTATTCAAATAAAGAGAATCATTTGGGATTGAGAAATAAATTTCTGGAATTGGGTTTTCACAATGCCCAAGTTGATGAAATATTAAATAAACCTATCAGAATTGGAAGTCATTGGATTGGACAGGAGTTTGTTGTATACCAAAATAGAAATGGTTTGACATTGAAACATCGCAACATAATTGATTTAGATGAAGTTGAAATACGGATGAATGAAGTTGTTTTTTTTGGCAAGATTCAAATAAAAATGGTTGAAATACAGAGGAGTCAGGTGGACTACACTGAACCCAATTGTTTTTATTTTGATCCTATTATTATCAATGACAAATTGGCTTTGAGATCTTGGAAATTGGGTGATAGAATTCAGCCATTGGGCATGCAAGGCTCTAAAAAGTTGAGTGATATTTTTATTGACAACAAAATAGACAACCATCTTAAAAATGATTTTCCGGTATTGTTTTCGAACGATCAAATTTATGCAATATTGGGATTAAAGCGGAGCGCGCATTTTTTATTGGGGGATTCACAAACGGCAATTAAAATTTCTTGGGATACATTGAATTGATATCCCTTTTATCAAATAATTTCACTTAAATTTGTCTTTTATGAGAGCCATTATTCCTGTTGCCGGTATTGGGAGTCGTTTGAAGCCTCACACGCAAACCCAACCCAAGTCTTTGATTCCAGTTGCTGGAAAACCAATTCTTGGCCATATCATGGACAACTTGGTTGAAGCAGGAATTGATGACTTTGTTTTTATTATTGGTTATTTAGGAGATAGGATTGAGCAGTATTTAACTGAGAATTATTCTCAAGTTAAATTGACTTTTGTAATTCAAACAGTTGGTCGTGGAATTGGTCATGCGGTATGGTTGGCACGCGAAGTTGTTAATCCGAATGAGCCCGTTTTTATTGTACTCGGCGATACCATATTTGAAGCCAATTTGAAAGCGGTTATGGAAGCTGGAGTGAGTAGTTTGGGTGTTAAAAAGGTAGATGATCCTCGTCAGTTTGGTGTTGCAGAATTAAATAGCAATGGTCAAATAGCAAAACTCATAGAAAAGCCGAAAATCCCTCATTCAAATCTTGCTTTGGTTGGATTATACTACATTAAAGAAACGAATTTACTTATAGAATGTTTGGATTATTTAATTCAAAATGAAATCAGAACCAACAATGAATATTATTTAACAGATGCTTTGCAATGTATGCTTGATAAAGGTGCATCAATGCAAACATTTTCAGTTTCTACATGGTTTGACTGCGGTAAGAAAGATGTAATTCTTCAAACCAATAAAAATTTGTTGAAGCGTATTGAAAATCAAGATTTTCAGCATTTAACAAAGTTGGGAAATATTATTGTTCCGCCGGTTCATATTTCTTTAACCGCCAAAATTGAAAACAGCATTATAGGTCCAGATGTGAGTATTGGCGATGGTGCTTTTATTAGCCGATCTATTGTAAAAAACAGTATTATTGGACCTAATGCTTCATTGCAAAACGCCATTATCGAAAATTCACTGATTGGAAGTGATGCGTCTCTAGTTGGTGCAGTGCATAGTTTGAATATTGGTGATAGCGCCGAAATTAATTTAAGAGATAGTTAATTGAAGTATTCTGTAAGTGATATCAAATCAATTTTGAACGCCAGTGAATTTGGTGAATTCGCTGAAAATGTAGTCATTACAGATATTGTTTACGATACAAGAAAAATTACATTTCATGCTGAAAGTATGTTTGTTGCTCTTAAGGGACAATTGCGCGACGGACATGATTTTGTGCAATTGGCATATGAAAAGGGCATTCGTGTTTTTTTGGTAGAAAATGAATATCAGATTCCCGTTGAGTATTTAACGGATGCAATTTTTCTAAAAGTTCCAAATCCTATTCAAGGATTGCAAACATTGGCCGCAAACCATCGAAAGCAATTTTATATTCCCATTGTTGGAATTACCGGCAGCAACGGTAAAACTGTGGTGAAAGAATGGTTAAGTGAATTACTTAGTCGCGATTTTAAAATTTATAAAAGCCCAAGAAGTTTTAATAGCCAATTGGGAGTTGCCGTTTCAATGTTGGCATTAGAAAAATCGCATGAATTGGGAATTTTCGAAGCGGGTATTTCTCAGCATGGTGAAATGGATGCGCTGTGGAATATAATACAACCTTCATTGACAGTGATTACCCATTTGGGGTCGCCACATGATGCAGGATTTGAAAACCGAAAACATAAGGCACAAGAAAAAATCAAACTTTGCAAAAATGCCGATGTTATTGTTGTTCCAAAAGATATTGAAGCATTACAAACCGAACTTTTGTCCCTCAAAAAGAACCAACCTTTAACCAAAATAATCAGTTGGGGTTTTAATGATGGCGCCACATTTAGGCTGCTCAACGTTGAACGAACCAATTTGGGACAGAAAATTCAATTTCAAAATAGGGGAACGGAGCATGTTATAGAAATTCCATTTATTGATGAAGCATCACTTGCAAATACAATGACGTGTTTTTGCGTTTTATTTGCTTTTGAGCGTTGGGATGAAAAGCATCTTGGGTTATTTAAACAATTAAAGCCAGTAAATAACCGTTTAACCATTGAAAAAGGCCGAAGGGGAAATGTATTATTAAACGATAGCTATTCGAATGATTTTGAAAGTTTGGCAATTGCCCTTGATGTAATTCAACGACAACAGCCTAATTTGCCTTTGAAGTTGATTGTTTCTGAAATGGAACAAGTTACAAATAATGTTCAATTAGAACAACAGAAAATATCACAATTACTTGAAAGTAAACATATAGATTCTATCATTTATTTGGGATCTGAGCCTCCTGTTTTTTTAAATAAGTTTAATGTTTTACACTTTTTCAATACATCGTCATTGATACAAAGTGGATGTTTGAATTTGATTTCAAATGCCGCCATTTTGGTTAAAGGCGCTAGGAAATACCAATTAGAACAAGTAGTCGAGCATTTGAAAGAACGTTTGCATAAAACCAGTTTAGAAATTGATTTGGATGCAATCAAACATAACTTTAGATATTTCAAACACAAAATTTCTTCAGGCACCAAAATGATGTGCATGGTGAAAGCGTTTGGTTATGGAAGCGGAACATTTGAAGTTTCTAAAACGTTACAAGATTTGGGAGCCGATTATTTGGGTGTAGCCTTTGCCGATGAAGGTGTTCTTTTGAGGGAAGCGGGTATAAAAGTGCCAATTATGGTCATGAATACCGATGCTCAAACCATGGATTTATTGAATCAATATCATTTAGAACCTGTAGTTTACAGCGCTGCAAATTTGAGTGAGTATATGAATTTATTGGGAAATGCTCATGGTGAAATTCATTTGGAAATTGATACCGGCATGCATCGCTTGGGATTTGGCACAACCGAGATTCTTGATTCCGTGAAGCTCATTCCAGGAAATATTAAAGTTAAAAGCGTATTTACCCATTTGGCCGTATCTGAAGATGCTTCGAAAGACTCATTTACCGAAACACAGGCCAAACTTTATTATGAAACAGTTGCCGAAATTGAATCAATTTTGGGTTATGCTGTTATCAAACATATTAGCAATACCGGAGGAATACAGCGTTTTTCTCATTTGCAGTCGGATATGGTTCGATTGGGTATTGGACTATATGGGTTGATGCCAGACGGTTCTGAAAATATGGATTTACAAACTGTGGCTACATTGTCTTCAACCATTACCCAGATTCATACCGTTTTGCCTTTTGAGGGAATAGGATATGGCCAACACGACCCAGATCCCTCAGAAAGAAATATTGCAACCATTGCCATGGGCTACGCCGATGGTTTGTCGCGACGTTATGGTAAAAAAGTGGGCGGGGTTTTGATAAATGGAATTTTTGCTCCATTTGTTGGCAATATCTGCATGGACATGGCCATGATAGATGTTACAGGAATTGATTGCCAAGAGGGAGATGTGGTTGAGATTTTTGGTAAAAACTTGTCAATAAATGAAATGTCCCACCGAGGCGGGACAATTTCTTATGAAATATTAACAAATATTTCTCAACGCGTTCCAAGAATTTATCTTGGTGAAAATTAATTATTTTGCAACCAAACTGGTCATTGGATTTTTAAGGTTTTGGTATTTTACCAAGTCAACTTTCAATGAACCAACCCTGATTTCAGTTTGAATTCTAACAGGCACTTTGTTTTCATCGTCGGTAACCCAAACAGTCATTGCATCGGTAGATTTGAAAACCCTATCAACAACCAATTGAGGTTTGATTTTAAAACATCTCACCTTCCCAATATCAGACTTAATTACCTCTTTGCCTACATATTTTACGTTTAAATTATAGATTTTGTTGTCGAGATAAACATCAATTGGGTAAGTAGCTCCAATTTTTGCATCTGCATAATTCAAAGTGCGCATGTAATAAATTGCAGAGGCAATGTCTTGGGTATATTGTGGAATCGCAATCTGTCCTTGTTTGTTTTTCAACCATTTGTCGGAATGGTTATAAATTGCAATATCTTGGTTAAAGTAGTTGTTTTCACGAACAGTTTTCGCATAGCGAATAGGTGCATGTGAATTCACGTCAACCCAGCTTTCAAATTTATCGCGCACTTTGTAAGCCCAGTCAAATGATTTTACAGTTTCGCCTTCTACCTTTAAATTGTAAGCAGATTTGTTATTTATTGTTAAAGGTTCTGAAACTGTCATGTTGCACAAACCTGCATTGATAATTCCGTAGTGAATTCTATAATTTAATACTTCACCAGGTTGGTAGGCAGTGTTTATAACAATTCTATCGTTGTTGTCTACTTTTTCAGCTGATTTCATTGAAAATAAAACAATGCTTAAAAGAGAGATGGCGAACGCGCTGATGTAAAAAGTAACTCGATTTTTCATGGTTTAATTTTTTAGGTTGTATAGTCCGTAATACACTATTTTTTCAATCATCCCCCAAAATGATGGACCAATTCTTTTAATTGTTGCGATATTTGCAAATATGAATCAAGAAAATATTCTTACTTCCATTTCAAAAGGAAGCGGATGTGGTTGTAAAATTCAACCGGCTGTACTTTCAGAAATGTTAAGTGGGTTGAGTGTTGATATTGATAAATTTTCAAATTTGTTGGTAGGGAATCATTTGAATGATGATTGTTCTGTATATGATTTAGGTGATGGAAAGTATTTGTTGCAAACGGTAGATTTTTTTACGCCCATGGTGAACGATCCGGCTGTTTTTGGAATGGCGGCCGCGGCAAATGCGTTGAGCGATATTTATGCAATGGGAGGGAAGCCAATTATGGCGAATGCTGTTTTCAGTTGGCCTTTAGATTTGTTGCCTGTTGAAATGGGTAGAGAAGTTTTAAAGGGGGGGATAGATATGTGTAAGAATTTGGGTGTTCCTGTTGCAGGTGGACATAGCATTGATGGCAAGGAGCCAATTTTTGGTTTGAGTGTTACGGGGTTGGTTGACGCTGATAATTTAAAAACCAATGCAGGTGCAAAAATTGGAGATGTAGTATTTATGACGAAGTCATTGGGCATTGGTATGTTGGCGGCTGCTTATAAGCGCAATATTTCAACAACAGCACAAAATGAGGCACTTTTTACATTGTTAACTCAGAACAATGCCATTGGTTATGAATTGGGTAAAATAAAAGGAGTGAATGCAATGACAGACATCACAGGATTTGGTTTTATTGGTCATTTATTGGAAATATGCAAATCATCGAATTTAGGCGCTGAAATTGAATTTGTTAATGTTCCTCTTGAGCCCGAAGCAATTGCTTTGGCTGCCAGTTTTGTATTGCCCGACAATGCAATGAGAAATTGGAATGCATATGAAAAGGAAGTTCAAATTAGCAATCAAGATGCGTTTGCTTGGGTTGTAGATCCTCAAACCAATGGTGGATTACTGTTTACTGTGAGTGAAGCATTTGTATCGGAAGTGAAGCATTTATTTGACAACAAAAATTTGCCATTATATGAAGTTGGCAGATTGGTGAATTCAGGTGTTGTTGTTAGGTAATTCTTAAAATACTATTTAACTAATTAAAGATTAATAAATAAAACACAACGAAAAAGGCCTTGAATTTCAAGGCCTTTTCTATGAGATTAATTGAATAATTTTATAACTTGTATAAAACAGATTTTACTGCTTTTACAATACGTTCAACATTCGGCAAATAGGCTTCAACAAATGTTGGTGCATATGGCAAATTGGTATCCATACTGGTTACCCTGTGAACAGGTGCATCTAAATAATCAAATGCCCTACGTTGAACGATATGTGAAATTTCAGAGCTGATACTTGCCAATGGCCAAGCCTCCTCAACAACTACCAATCTGTTGGTTTTTTTAACTGAAGTGATTACTGTATCATAATCAATTGGGCGCACTGTGCGCAAATCGATCAATTCAACATTGATTCCTTCGGCTTCAAGTGCAGCAACTGCATCATAGCAACGTAACATCATTTTACCAAAGCTCACAATGGTAACATCTGTTCCTTCTTTAACAACATTTGCAACACCAATTGGAATGGTATATTCCCCTTCAGGAACCATTCCTTTGAATCCGTACATTTGTTCGCTTTCCATGAAAATTACAGGATTTTCATCGCGAATTGCACTTTTCAATAAACCTTTTGCATCAGCAGGATTACTTGGAACAACCACTTTTAAACCTGGAGTATTGGCATACCAATTTTCAAAGTTTTGAGAGTGCTGTTGAGCCAACTGACCTGCGCTTCCTGTAGGACCACGGAAAACGATTGGACATAAAAATTGTCCATCGCTCATGCTGTTGATTTTAGCAGCAGAGTTAATTACTTGGTCAATTGCAACCAATGAAAAGTTAAATGTCATGAATTCGCAAATTGGACGTAGTCCATTCATTGCTGCACCAACAGCAATACCTGCAAAACCCAATTCAGCAATAGGAGTATCGATGACACGTTTTTCGCCAAATTCTTCTAACATACCTTGGCTTACTTTGTAAGCACCATTATATTCAGCAACTTCTTCGCCCAAAAGGAATACACGATCGTTGGCGCGCATTTCTTCTTGCATGGCTTCACGAAGTGCTTCACGGAATGCAATTTCTCTCATAATTATTCTAAATGAAGTGCAAAATTAAGCAATTGGATGCAACAATGCGAAAAATTCGCACATTGGTTTAATTCAATCTTTTAGACAAAACACTTTCAATATGCTGAAATAGTTGTCTGGGGCCAATTTTTCTCCATTCTAAGTCGTCCAGTTCTCCCCCAAAATTCAAATAATAATCGATGTGATTTCTTCTAAACTCTTCGAGTACATGTTCTCTAAAATTAATGAGGGATATCCAACCGTCTTCCACATCTTGAAACCATTCTTCATAGTAACTGTCGTCGGATGAGTGAAAATTAAGTACATTTTCGCCAATTAAAATGAATTTGTTGATGCCTTCAGTAGCCAAAACTTCTATCACCTCACGCTTCAATTGCATGATATCGTTATATAAAGCATCGTTCCACTCGCCAATCATTTCAATGATGGCAAAACCATCTTTGTAATCTGCAAATAAAATTTTGATATATAAAGTAGTACTACCAAAATGATCCCATTGAGGATGAATCAGATAATTATAAACTGCCTTATCGTAGTAGAATTCGCTGTATTCCCTTCCGTAAAACGGTGATGCGCTGTCTTCTGCAGCATTATAAAAGTTTAACCAAGAAAAATGAGGTTCAATGTCGTGCACACTGCAAAATTAAGGAAATGCATCTAAACTGCGAAGCAATCTATACTTGTGAAGCAATTTCAACAAATTCATTACCTTCGCAATTCAATGTCGAAGTCTTTTTTTAAGAACCTGATTTGGTTGCAAGCGTTAAACTGGATTATTAAACCAGTTTGGATATTTGCAATTGAAAGGGTTGTGCAAATGAACTTGGGCGACACCTTGTATGGCGAATACTATGTGTTGTTTAACTTGGGATTGCTCTTTGCTGTATTACTTGACTTAGGATTAAATAGTTATGTTTCGAGGGAAATTGCTGCAGCCGGAAGATTGATTCACAAAAAGAGAATTGTTTCTGTTCGATTGCTAATGGGATTCCTCTATGTTTTGTTAGTCCTTATTTTGGGTAAATTTCAATCTCTTGATTTGCGCTTTTTGGTTTTAATTATTTTGAATCAAATATTGGCATCGTTTACTTTGTTGTTTAGGGCTATTTTGCAAGGCCGTCAACGATTTATCGCCGACAGTATTTTAAGCGTTACCGACAGATTTGTGGCTATTTTGGTATGTGCTGCATTTTTGTACATTCCAATATCAGAAGCCGAATTTGTTCGGAATTGGTTTCCTATATTTAATGCGAAATCGGGCATTTTTATATTTGTATTTGCACAATTTTCGGGTTACTTAATTGCATTTATTACTGGTTTGGTTTGGGTGCAAAAAACAAACCACGCAATTCATCCCTCAGAGAATGAAGTATTAAAAGATTCGTCGAGCAAAAATTATTTGGCAGAAGATACCTCATTAAAGGACTGGTTATTGCATATAGGTTGGTTTGGTGTTTTGGCATTGGCAATGAGTTTTTTTACACGAATTGATACCAGTATGATTCACGAATTATCGAAATCAAATAATCCCTCAGAAGGATTTTTTCAAGCTGGTTTATATGCAAAGAGTTACCGTTTGCTAGATGCAGCGTTGATATTTAGTACATTGTTGAGCACGCAGTTATTACCATTATTTACCCGAAATATTGCCTTGGGAGAATCGGTAAAATCACTGTTAAAAATTGGTACTGGAATAGTACTAGGAGTTTCTGTAATGGCCTCATTGGTTTCCATTTTTGGAGGAGAGTTTATTTTACAGAAATTATACTATAGCAAAGTGAATTCTGCCTTAGAAATGAGCACATTGGCAAAAAGTGCTGGCATATTTGCTGTATTAATGACCGCATTTATTCCTATGGCATTGGTTCACGTATTTGGAACATTTATCACTGCTTTGGGCAATATAAAATGGTTGGCAATTCTGGCGTTGATATGTGTTTTAATAAACGTAACAATCAATTGCATTGTCATTCCAAAATATGGCGCTTACGGCGCTGCATGGGGATGTTTCATTACCCAGTTTTCTTTTGCCATTGCTTGTATTTTCAAGACAATGCAATACCTAAAATTGAAAGAAAGTTAAAAGGAATTAGTACAATGGAAATTTGCTCATTAAAGCATGAACTTCCAATTTTACTTCATTCAAAATAGTATCATTGTCATGGTTCATTAATGCTTTGTCTATCAAATAGGCAATGGTTTCCATTTGTTCTTCTTTTAATCCCCTTGTGGTAATTGCGGAAGTTCCTAAACGAAATCCAGAGGTAACAAAAGGACTTCTGGTTTCAAATGGCACTGTGTTTTTATTGATGGTAATATCGCATTTTACCAAGGTATTTTCGGCCAATTTTCCAGTCATAATTTCTGACTTTGGACGCAAATCAATCAGCATTAAGTGATTGTCGGTTCCGCCTGAAATGATTGAATAACCTAAATTTTTCATGGCTTCAGCCAAAGATTTTGCATTTTTCATTACTTGTTTGCCGTACTCGGTAAATTCGTCGGACAATGCTTCTCCAAATGCAACTGCTTTAGCTGCAATAACGTGTTCCAACGGACCACCCTGAGTACCAGGGAACACTGCACTGTCGAGAATTGCGCTCATCATTTTAGTTTCACCTTTTGGTGTTTTTTCACCCCAAGTGTTTTCAAAATCTTTCCCCATCATAATAATACCTCCACGTGGTCCTCTTAAAGTTTTATGGGTAGTTGAGGTTATAATATGGCAATAAGGTACCGGGTTGTTTAATAACCCTTTAGCAATAAGTCCAGCAGGGTGCGCAATATCAGCAAGTAACAAAGCCCCAACTTTATCAGCAACTTCTCTGATCCGTTTATAGTCCCAATCTCTCGAATAAGAACTTGCACCACAAATGATAAGTTTGGGTTGTTCTTTTATTGCGGTTTCTTCCAATTGGTCATAATCAATCAATCCAGTTTCTTTATTTAGTCCATAGAAAGTGGGTTTATATAATTTACCAGAAAAATTTACGGGTGAACCATGTGTAAGATGTCCTCCATGACTTAAATCAAATCCCAAAATTTTATCTCCAGCTTTTAAAACACCAAGCATAACTGCGGCATTTGCCTGAGCCCCTGAGTGGGGTTGCACATTTGCCCATTCAACACCGAATAATTGTTTGAGTCTATCAATAGCCAATTGTTCTATTTGATCAACAAACTGACATCCCCCATAATATCTTTTGTTTGGTAAACCTTCGGCGTATTTGTTGGTTAAAACGCTACCCATTGCTTCCATAACCTGTTTGCTAACAAAGTTTTCACTTGCAATAAGTTCTATTCCCTCTTGTTGGCGTAATAATTCTTGGTCAATGATTGAAAAAACAGTTGAATCTCTATGGCTCATATTTTACTGCAATTTTACAACAAAATCAATGTTTATCGGTGTTTTTAGGGTGTAAATATGTAAAAATGATATTAAGTTTTTGAAAAAGAAACAGAAAATCATTTGATTTGGTGATAATAATCAAAAAAATGATGAAATTCGCCCAACTGATTTTATGAATATCAATAAAGTATTTTTGAAAAACGCTGGCATTTTTGCCCTATTTCTTTTAGGATTTTGGATTATTTCAATGTGGTATTTTAGCCCGGCACTTGATAATAAAGTGTTAAAACAGGGTGATATGCAACAAGTAAAACTAATGGTTTCTGCTGCTGATTCAATAAAAGCCTCAACTGGAGTATTTCCAAACTGGAATGACAGGGTATTTTCTGGAATGCCAAGTAATTTGATTTCAGGTATTCCTCAAGGAAGTTTGTTATTGAAATATAGAATTTTAGAAGCTTTTGGTATTGTAAAATCACCTTTTACCATATTGTTCTTGAGCATGCTCAGCATGTTTGTGATGTTGCTTTCGGCAAAGGTTAACAAATTGCTTGCTGCTGCAGGAGCTGTTGGTTATGCATTTATGACTTTCTCCATTTCGAGTTACGAAGCAGGTCACGTTACCAAGGTTTTGGCTATGGCAGTAATGCCAGGAGCCATAGCTGGAATGATTATGCTGTCGCAACGAAGGCTTTTATGGGGTGGAATCACCTTGGCCTTGTTCTTTGCCATGGTAATCAATTATTTCCATTATCAAATTGCATATTATACTGGTATTATTATTGGAATTTATTTGTTGGTTGAATTGGCGAGTGCCATCAAAACCAAGGAGTTTGTAAGTTATTTCAAAATGGTTGCAATTACTGCAGCTGCAATGTTGATTGGTGTATTGAGTTGTATTGGTAAAATTCAAGATACCATGCAATATTCTAAAGCTACCATGCGTGGTGGTTCTGAAGTAGCAAGTGAAGTTCCTAAGGGCGGACCAAAACAAACAGTGAACGCGAAAGGGTTAGATAAAGATTATGCGTTTAGTTGGAGTTACGGAATTGATGAATCATTAACATTGTTAGTACCACGTTACAAAGGTGGAAGTAGTGATGAGCCCGTTCCTGAAAACGAATTTGGCCAAGAGCGTTTGCCAATTTATTTTGGAGATCTTCAATTTACAAGCGGTCCAGTTTACATGGGAGCCATTTTAATATTCTTCTTCTTCTTTTCAATAGTTTTTGCATTTCAATGGAGCAATGCTGAACCAGAAAATAAAGACGCTCAATTCACTAAAAAATTGATGTGGTTTTCATTGATCACTTTTACAGTTTCTTTAATGATGTCGTGGGGAAGAAATTTCTTCGTAAATGATTGGTTATTTGAATACCTTCCTTACTATAATAAGTTCAGAACCCCAATGATGACGCTTGTTATTGCACAAGTTGTTGTGCCATTCTTTGGGTTATTTGGTTTGTATAAATTGATGTCGGGTAATTTCTCTGACGCGTTTGGAAATAAGCTCATTAAATCTGCTGCAATCGTTGCAGGGTCATTGTTGGGTATTGCCATTCTTGGAACCATGTCTACCGATTTCATAGGTTTGTCTGATAAAGAAATTGTAAAATCTTCAGGTCAACAAGCGGTTGATTTCATTAAAGATATGAGATCAAAATTGGTTTGGGGGGACATATGGAGAACTGTAGGCCTAATTATCGTTTCACTTGTAATGGTTTATTCTGCCATCAAAAAGCAGTTAAGCGCAACTGTTATTTCTGTTGTATTGTTGGTTACAATTACCTTCGATATGGTGTCTGTATCTCAACGTTATTTGAATGAAGGAAACTGGCAAGAGAAAGAAGAAGAGGCGACAATTGTTCCATCGCAGCAAGATGAAATGATTATGAAAGACAATAAAGATGGTGCAAGGGTATTTGATTTGCGTTACAATCCGTTTAACGATAACCATGCAGCGCCTTTTCATAAAAATGTTGGTGGATATCACCCAGCAAAATTGAGCAGATACCAAGATGTAATTTCTTATTGTATTACACCTAATGGAGGTCAATTATCTGGTGATTTCATTACAAAAAACAATGCCTTAGATATGTTAAATTGCAAATATGTTTTGTCTAGGGATCAAAAAAGTGGAGCTGAGGAAGCTTTCCCTCGAATGAATCCTAATGGACATTCATGGTTTGTTTCAAGTATTTCAAATGCTGAATCTGCTAAAAAAGCACTTGAATTGGTAAATTCAGTGGATATTAAAAACGTAGCTGTAATTGAATCTAAGGAAGTGAATAAGCCAACGGCAAATTCATTTATTAAAGATACAACTTGTGTAATTAAACAAACGGCTTACAGCACCGACACCATTAAATATCAATCTAACAATTCAAACGCGGGTTTGGCGTTGTTTAGTGAAGTATACTACAATGAAGCAAACGGTGGTTGGCATGTAATGGTAGATGGAAAAGAAGCAAAAGCAATGCGTGCAAACTACATTTTACGTGCTGTTGAAGTTCCCGCTGGAAATCACCAAATTACTTGGTATTATACTCCAGCCGACAGAAGTTTATATTTCTCTATCGAAGTGGCTTCATCTGCAATAGTTTTATTGCTGTTCTTGGCGTTAATTGCGAAACAATTGTTTTCGAAACCGGAAGAAGAACTAAATGCATAAAAAAATATCGGTCATTACCATAAATTTTAACAATTGTAAGGGATTAATAAAAACTTATGATTCCCTTCGCATTCAGATTGAACTGAAAGCAAGTGTTGAATGGATTGTTGTAGATGGAAATAGTACCGATGGCAGTATAGATTTTTTACATTCAATATCTTCGGAAATTGATAAACTCATTGTTGAATCTGATAAAGGAATTTACGATGCAATGAACAAAGGGTTATCCGCAGCAACCGGAGAATATGTTTGGTTTATGAACAGCGGCGATTCTTTTTACAATGACTTGTCGGTTCATAGGGTTTGTAATGCAATTGAACTTTCCAAAGCAGATATTATTTTTGGTGATACTATGTTTGTTTCTGAAAGTGGCAAAATTATTGGATTGATTAGCCGTTTGAAGCCTCAAAAATTGCCCGAGCATTTAACTTTTAAAAGTTTCAAATATGGAATGAACGTTTGTCACCAAAGTATAGTAGTTAGACGTGAAATTTGCACGCCATACAATCTTCAATACAAATTGGCAGCAGATATAGATTGGATACTTGAGATATTAAAAAAGACAAAGTCTTCTGAAAGAGTTGAATATACCTTGTCTAATTTTGAAATAGGTGGAAGCAGTTACTTACATACAAAAAAGGCTTGGAAGGAGCGCTTTCAAGTGTTTTCGAAACATTACGGAAAATTTCCGAATATTATCAATCATATTTGGATCATTATTCGTAGAATTATCTTTGATATTAAAATTAATGTTTTTCAAAACAAATGAGCAATACCAGTCGCGTTGATAAAGAGCTTTTTGAGGATGCTCACTATTTGGGTAAACCTGCAGATACCGATGATTTGTTGGTAAAAAGGAGAATCAATATACTTCATCGTTTTGAGGGATTTTTTGATGCCAATGCAAGTTTGGTTGAAATTGGCTGTGGCAACGGCAATACCATCTTGCAAATTGCTGAAAAATTTAAACATTCGTATGGACTCGAATACGCTGCTGTTCATGAAAAAGACTTCAATGCCTTAAAATCATCCCTCAAAATTCAAAATTCTGAATTTTTGGTATGGGATATTATGAATGAGGGATTCAAACCAAAATGTAATCGCTTATTGAGCTTTGAAGTAATTGAACATTTACCTTCTGAAGATGGCGTAAAAAATTATGCAGAATCTGTAGAGAGTGGTGCGCTTTGTGCCATATCAGTGCCAAACAAATGGTGGATTTTCGAAACTCACGGAGCGAGTTTGCCTTTATTGCCTTGGAATCGGGTGCCTTTCTTTTCTTGGTTGCCGCGTGTAATTCATGAAAAATGGGCGTTGGCAAGAATTTATACCAAAAAAAGAATCAAAACATTGATGGAAGAATCTGGATTCGAAGTTTTGGAAATGCACTATGTAATGGCTCCAATGGATGTAGTAAAATGGCGTCCTTTACAATCATTTTTAAGAAAATACATATTTAACGCAGATACCACCAATGTGCCGTTTAAGGCTGTGAGCATCATGGTGTTTTGTAAAAGAAAATAAATTATGAGAAAATATAATATTTTAATTGTTTCAGTTCTTGCAATTGGTAATTTGTGGGGACAAAAGAAACCAAAAACAGACTGGTTTTTTGAGAAACCGTGCAAGAAAAACATGGGTATTTCAGTAAATGAAGCCTACAAATCAGCACAAGGAAAACTTCCTTCTTCAACCATAATTGTTGCAGTTATTGACGGTGGAACCGATGTAAATCACGTCGATTTAAAAGATGTGATTTGGGTGAATAAAGGTGAAATCCCAAACAATGGCATTGACGATGACAAAAACGGTTATGTAGATGATGTAAATGGTTGGAATTTTATTGGTGGTAAAGATGGTTCGTTGGTAGGTGCAGATAACCTTGAAAAAGTGCGTATTTACAAGAAATTAGATGATAAATACAAAGACGTTCAACCTGAATCTATTCAACCAGATAATGCCGAATACACCATGTATATTCAGTGGAAAACTGAAATAGAGGGCGAAAGAGAATTATACGGCAACATTTTAAAACAAATGACCCCGTTGGTTGATGTTTTGAATAAAATGAAAAAGTCTATGGGTAAATCTAATCCTACTTTGGCTGAAATTGAAAGCATGCCTGCAACCGATATGGCTGCAAAAACCCAAAATGAAAGAATTGTAAGCATTTTGAAGAAGTATAAAATGTCGTTCGAAGAGTTTGATAAAACCTTAGGC
>CANFVI010000011.1 GCA_947450405.1 Flavobacteriales bacterium | reverse complement strand
GTCCAATTGCTGTTCCAAAGCTGGTGGGCTGCGTTGAAATGTTCTTTTCTTGTGATGTAAAGTAGAGGCATTGCGGCTGCAAAAATAAATTAAAAAATTCGGCTTAATACCAAGTTTTTAATTTTTCTATGGTAGTTTGGATATCTTCAAGGGTATTGTATTTTCCAAAGCTAAAACGAACAGTTGTGCGTTCAGTTCCAGGACAAATACAATTTAAAACGTGGCTACCTGCAGTTGCTCCACTAGAGCAAGCACTTCCACCACTGGCAGAAATTCCATTAATATCTAAATTGAATAATAACATGTTACCAGCGTCAGATTTTGGAAAAGAAACGCTTAAAACAGTATATAAACTATTGCCTTCTGGATCGCCGTTGAATTGGATTTCGTTAATGTTTTCGCGCAAAGCTTTAATCATTTCAGCCTTAAGCATTGAAATGTGTGCTTTTTTCTTTTCAAGATCACGGTAGCTGATTTCAAGGGCTTTGGTTAATCCGACAATACCGTATACATTTTCTGTTCCACCTCGAATTTCTCTTTCTTGAGCTCCTCCGGTAATTTCTGGGCTAACACGATTCTTTTTGTTCATGTAAAGGAAACCAATTCCTTTAGGTCCATTGAACTTATGACCTGCACCACAAAGAAAGTCTACATAGCCTTGACTTAAATCAAAGTTGTAATGCCCCATAGTTTGCACGGTATCGCAATGAAAAAGGGCACCTGCGTCATGGATGTTTTTGCCAATTTCTTCAATTTGAATCATGTTGCCAATTTCATTGTTGGCGTGCATAAGACTTACCAATGAATTTGGGTTCTTAGAAACCAATTCATATAAATGATCTGTATTTACATGGCCATTTGGCAAAATATTTACAAGTTCAAGGTTAATGCCCGAAACTTTATGCAAATCTTCAGCAGTGTGCAATACAGCATGGTGCTCAATTGGTGATGTAATTAAGGTTTTAACACCCAAATTTGCTACTGAGCCACGCAAAGCCAAATTGTCGGCCTCTGTTCCACCTGAAGTGAAAAATATTTCACCTGGAGCGCATTTCAACAAAGACGCAATTTTGCCACGAGATTCTTCAATAACATTTTTTACTTTCCTTCCATTGGCATGGGTAGAGCTAGGATTTCCAAAGTGCTCACGCATCATTGGAATCATTACGTCAACTACTTCAGGGTCCATTGGGGTGGTAGCTGCGTTATCTAAATAAATTCTGCTGGCAGTGTTTGTCATTAAATGTGGTTATTGGTATTCAAATATCCTAAAAATTTATAGCATAGTTTTGCCATTGCAAATTCTGAAATAATATCCACTTCGCGCGGAGCAATTTCAACAATATCAAAACCTACTACTTTTTTACGTTCACAAAGTCTTTTCAAAAGTTTGGTTCCTTGTTGCCAAGATAAACCACCTGGTTCGGCAGTTCCAACGGCTGGAACAATAGATGGGTCAAAACCATCGGCATCAATTGAAACGTATACAATATCACCAAGTTTGTCAATACAATCGTCAATCCATTTGTCGTCTTTGTCGAGCATATGGGCGTACCAAGTATTAATAATTGGAGATGATTTTATTAATTGAGACTCTTCAATGCATTGGGCTCTAATACCCACTTGAACCAAATTTACTCCCATGTCGTTAATTCTTGCCATTACACTTGCATGAGAATACGGGTTGCCGTTATATTCTTGACGTAAGTCTGAATGGGCATCAATTTGAAGTACAGAAATGGTTGGATATTTTTCTTTGTAAGCACGAATAAAGCCATTGGTAACGGTATGTTCAGCACCCAAAGAAACTACAAATTTATCTTTTTGTAAAAGTTCACGTGTCTGGTTTGCAATTGCTACCATTGCATTTTCGTCTACAAGTCCCTCAAAATTAATGGCTTCAAGGGTTGCAATGCCAATGTTTTTATAAGTTTCTTGATCGAGTTCTTCGTCGTAGAATTCAACAAAGTGACTTGCATCAATCATCGCTTGTGGACCTTTGTCAGACCCGGCAATATAACTACTAGTAAATTCGTAGGGAACTTGTTGAATGACAACTTTGGCATTCTCAAGTGTAGTTAATTCAGCATTTGGGAGGGCTAAAAAGCCATCCTCGGCATTAAGTACTTTCATTTTTTGGGATATAGCAATTACTTAACACGCTCCATGTATTCACCAGTGCGGGTATCCACTTTAATTTTGGTTCCGATATCAATAAACAAAGGGATAAATACAGTTGCACCAGTTTCAACGGTTGCTGGTTTCAATGTATTGGTAGCGGTATCACCTTTAACCCCAGGTTCTGTGTAAGTAATTTCTACAATTGCAGTGTGAGGAGGTTCAGCAGAAATAGGGGTATCGTCGCCTTCAAAAGCGATGATAACTGTATCTCCTTCTTTCATGAATTTTGCACCTTCACCAAATAAGTGCTTTTGCACTGGAATTTGATCGTAAGTGTCGTTGTCCATGCAAATGTATGCATCACCTTCTTCATAAAGGTATTGGAGTTCTCTGGTTTCAACACGAACAATTTCAACAGTTTCACCACTGCGGAAACGATTTTCAGCCGATTTTCCGTCTTTCACTCTGCGCATTTTTGCTTGATAAAAAGCACGTAAATTTCCTGGAGTTCTGTGTTGCCATTCAATAATTTGGCATAATTCGCCATTGAAGCGAATAAAATTACCGTTTGAAACGTCTTGAGTTGTAGCCATACAATTGCAAAGGTAGGATAATTTTTTTTAATGTTAGAATTTCAACGAAATTCAAACATAGATTTTAAATCAATTTTATTCGATTTAATACTTTAATTTCAATCCGTAACGCCTCATGGCGTAATTGATCAAATATTGGCGATTTCTGGCAAGGGCACTATTGAATCCACAGGTTCTGGGGCAGGGGAGTGTAGAAATAATCAAAATACTTTGTTGACGCGAAAGTTTTTCAGCAGGAATATGGAAATAATAATGAGCGGCTTCATCAACGCCGAAGGCACCTCTACCCATTTCAATTACATTTAAGTATACTTCGAGAATTCGCTTTTTGCTCCAAAATAGTTCTATCATGCAAGTGTAATAGGTTTCAACTCCTTTTCTTAACCAACTGCGTCCCTCCCAACAAAAAACGTTTTTCGCAGTTTGTTGTGAAATGGTGCTAGCCCCGCGGGTTTTGTTACTCGTAGCATTGTGTTCAATGGCTTTTTCAATGGCCCTAAAATCAAATCCCCAATGATCAAAAAATACTTGATCTTCTCCAGCCATTGCCGCCAATTGGAAATGCTTTGGAATTTCTTCAATATCTATCCAACGTCCTTCTTCACCGCGAATATCACTTTGAGAATTTTGAATCATGGTAAATGGCGGATTAACCCACTTGTAAATGATTACGGGAATAAGTGAAATTCCCCAAAGAATTAAACAATATTTAAAAAACTTACGGAAGAAAATCATTGTAAACATGGGCAATAATAATGCAATCTGAATTAAAACCCTTGAACTCCGTTCACTGTAGTATACTTTAATACCAAGTTTTTGTTAGGGTAAATCCGTTTGAAAGCACTTTGAACCATCAAAGTAGCTTCGTGGAATCCACATAAAATTAGTTTTAATTTACCTGGATAAGTATTGATATCGCCAATGGCATAAATGCCTGGAATATTGGTGCTATAATCAAATGTATTTACTTCAATAGCAATTTTATTTATATTCAGACCCCAATCGGCAATCGGACCAAGCTTTGGTGATAATCCAAATAACGGAAGAAAATAATCAGTTTCTATCCATTTAGTCTCATTTTCACCCTTTATGGTAGCCCCAATTTTATTGAGGGATTCATTTCCGTCGAGATGTGTAATTTCAGCATTTGTGAGTAATTGAACTTTACCTTCGTTGCTCAAATCCATAATTTTTTGTACGCTGTCTAAATGACCACGGAATTCAGTACTTCTATGTACCAATGTTATTTCAGAAGCTACATCTTTTAAAAACAAAGCCCAATCCAAAGCACTGTCGCCACCCCCTGAAATTACAATTTTCTTGTTTCTGTACTTTTCGGGATCCTTTACAATATAGTCAATTCCTTTGTTTTCGAATTGGGTAATATTGGCTATTGGTGGTTTTCTTGGTTCAAATACGCCCAAACCACCGGCAATGGCAATATTGGGAGCAATGTGTTGTATGCCATTCTCTGTGGTAACAATAAATTTATTGTCTTCAGTTTCTTCAATGGAAATCGCTTTTTCACCTAAAGTAAAACCAGGTTTAAAAGGGGTAATTTGCTCCATTAAATTATCAATTAATTCGCCTGCCAAAATAGATGGAAACCCTGGTATATCGTAAATTGGTTTTTTTGGGTAAATTTCAGTTAATTGTCCTCCTGGCCGAGGCAATACGTCAATTATATGACAGCGAAGTTTTAACAAACCCGCTTCAAAAACGGTAAATAAACCAACAGGGCCTGCGCCAATGATGATAATATCGGTTTCAATCATCTTGGTTGCAAAGATAGTGAATGAAAACAATTGGAACAGTGACAAAAAACACAGAAGTTTACTCTTTGGAGATTTGAAGGCCAAATTCAGACAATCTGTAGGATCTTTCCCCTACTTCGATAACATCGCCTTTTTTGTATTTACGTAAATTCCTAATTTCATCGTCAGTTTGGATAATAGTTCCACCAGTTTCTCTAGCCAATTGGAAATAATCAAATGGAACATTTCCATTTACACTGCCACAAAGCAATATCGAAACAGGTTTTTTGAGGTTTTTTATCAATACCAAATCTTTAATGGGTGCTTCAACATCTGCAATCATAAGGATGGTATCTATGTCGGCCCATTTTTTTGAAGCGCTAATGGCTGCCTCAATATTGTTTTCGGGAATGTCGCCGCCATTGCCATTTTCCATTGCCGTTAAAATGGTTTTGAAAATGGTATCGAAATTGTTGCTATTTACATTGTAAATACCTCCAGAACTTCCTGGTCTTTTTATTAATTCAGGGGCTCCGTTTCCATCGTTAAAAAATGTAAATCTACTATTTTTAAGCACTTCAGAATTATATTTTAAAAAGAGAAGAACTTGCGCAGAATATGGACCCATGCTACCAGTAACATCGGTTACAATGCACCATTTTCCGTTAAATGTTTTGTTTACAAGCGCGTCATATTCATTTGTATTTTTAAGAAATTTCGAATCAAATTTCCCTACGCGTTTACTCTTGGCTTTAATTTTTCTCGCAACTACGCTATCAACCACCAATTTGGTTTCTTTTTCTCTAAACCAAATGGAAGGAGTTTTGAACTTTTGACCGTCTTTTCTTTTTTCAGGATCGTTGGCCAAATAATACCCAGTTTCAATATAGCGTTTTCGCTTTTTGTATATTATTTTTTCAGGAATATTAATGAATGTATCTCTGTAAGTTCCAATTGTGTAACTTATGAGTCCTTTTTCTTTTTTTACTTTTTCTGTAGGTTTTGATTTGTAGAAAATGATAAATCCATGAAATAGTTTTTTAGCGTCGTTCTCCGTTTTTGCTTTGTTTTGTTCGAATGCTCTAAATTGAATTCCCTTCAAAGTGAATAATTCTGGCCAAAGTGTTTTTAGATTTTCGTAACGATTTCTGTTTAACAATGGTTGATTGAATGTATCTACTTCTCTATATTTTGTATATACCAAATGAACCGTTAAAATTGTTCTGTCGTTAGGTAAATTAGGCAACAATTTTGATTTGAATTCTGAGGAAGAGAATTCCATTGGTAAATAAACAATGTTGGTGTCTGAAACAATGGGATGAATACCTACAACCATTGGTTTCATTTTCATTAACTTTTCTACATTGGTTTGCGCAAATGCTGTGTCCCCCAAGAGAGAAATAAATAAAAACGATATGATTGCAAAAAACCTCAAAGTGTTTGCATTAAATTTTCAATACCAACGGGTCTGTCTAACTTAAATCCTTCACCATATTTCACTCCAATTAAACGGCCATATTCTAAAGCGCGACCTTCAAGGAAATCAAGAAATTCCTTACTGCTTATTGGTGTATTGGGTTCTGGGCTATTGGGGTCGTAAAACTGGCTTTTAAATGCCATAATACCCTCTATTTTTTTTGAATAAAATTCTGAAATATCTACAATAAAATCAGGGCCAATGTTGTAATCTTGAATATAAAAATAAGTAGATTTTGGTCGGTGTGCTTCTTGAGAGATATTGTTGAGGGAAGTTTCAATTTTTGGTAAACCAGCGAGGAAACAAGCCCGTGAAATTAATGCGGAAGCTCTTCCATGATCAGGGTGTCTGTCGCGCATTGCATTGGCAAAAACTATTTTTGGTTTTGCGGCACGAATTTCTGTGATAATGGATTTTAGTGTAACTTCATTTTCTTCGAAAAAACCATCTCCAAGGTTTAAGTTTTTTCTAAAAGAAACTCCCATGATGCTGGCACTGTTGTTTGCTTCGATAAGTCGAATTTCCGCAGTACCTCTGGTTCCTAATTCTCCTTGGGTTAAATCAACAATACCTGCAGAATAACCCATGTTGATGTGCTTTAAAATTGTTCCAGAACAAGCAAGTTCAATATCGTCTGGATGGGCCGCAATGGCTAAAATATCAACTTTCATTAATAGGATAAACTTGGAGGGGGGAAAAAGATAACATTTTGCAATGTATTGCCAACTGCAAATAAGGTGTTTTTATCAATACTCTCAATATTGTCGTCATGTGTATGCCAATAAGGTGCAAATCCTGTTTGGGGATTGTATTGAATGATATCAATCATAGGGATTTTTGTTGCTTCATAAACGTATTTATGATCGTCGATAATTTGACCAATGGTATTTCCAACGAAATAATTGGAATGGCCCAATTCTTGGGCAACGGCCCAAATATGAACGAGGGCAAAATTGCCCCAAGTATTCGAGTTTTCTTCCCACATGAATTGAGCGTCTTTGCCACCAACCATATCTAACAGAACGCCAAAATTTGCCGTGTATTTTGGAGCGTGTAAATTTTTACCCCAATATTGACTTCCCAAACAAAAAGAGTTTTCGAATTCGCTTTTGCCATAATCTTCGGCATCAAAGAAAATAATGTCAATTCCGATTTCTGGTTTTGAAATACTCAAATTTCTTGCAATTTCAAGCAAAACTGCAACACCCGATGCTCCGTCATTTGCTGCGTCAATGGGTTTGTCTGTGTCAACGTCGTCTTGATCTCCCCAAGGTCTAGAATCCCAGTGAGACGCAAACAAAATTCGTTTGGTAGCTTTTGGATTGAATGAACCAATGATGTTATAAACAGGAATTCGTTTTTTATTGTATGTAACAGCGCTTCCTCTTTGAAAGATGGCAGTATCCGAATAACTTTTTAGTTTATCGAATAACCAATTCGCGCATTTTTCATGTTCTTTGGTTCCAGATACACGATATCCAAAACTCAATTGTTTTTGAATAAAATTGAAAGCACTGTCTTGAGAAAAACCTGAAACTGGTTTTGTTACAATTTTAACTTCAACTTCTTCGGAATTGTTGTTTTTTGTATTGCTGGTGCAACTGTTTATTATACAAATTAATGAGAAAAAAACAGAGGCTAAAATGACAAATCTAAATTTCATAAAATTTTAATTTTACAAAGGTAGTTGATTCTCTTTAAAAGGTAAAGATACAGAATTTTATATTAGATTAATGGTATTTTAACATGGTTGAAAGCATGAAGAAATTGAAATAGTTTTAAATCGCTCAAAAAGTATGGTAAAATTTGTGTTAAATATGTCTATTTTCGCCTATTAAACATGTCAATGAAAATTCAAAGTATGACCGGCTTCGGGAGAGCAGTCATAGAAAACGATAAACTCAAAGCAACCTGCGAAATAAAAGCACTGAATGGTAGATACTTTGAAGCCGACATTCGCTTGCCAAAATTCTTGTATGAAATTGATCCTTCTCTGCGTAGAATGTTATCAGAGAAATTAGAAAGAGGTACGATTACTTGTGTTTACAATATTAAAATTGTAGATGAACAAAACTCATCTCAAGAAATTCAAATCAATGAAGCTTTGGCAAAAAGGTATTTGGATGCGCTGCAATCGTTAAGCAATAATTTGAATGTTGAATTTAGAGATCCGTTTCGTGAAATAATTCGCGTTCCAGAGGTAATTGGAACTGCAGATCGTGAAATTTCTGATGACATTAAAGACCAAATCAAAGAATTAACCATAATGGCTGCCGATAATCTGATCAAATTCAGAGAAACCGAAGGAATTGCTACTGGTGAAAAACTATTGCAATTGGTTCAAAGTATTTCTCAAGATTTAATCTTGGTTGAAAATGAAGAAGATGCCCGTAAAGAGGCCTTGAAAGAAAGGATTTACGGAAATTTGTTAGAGCATGTAAAAGAAGAATTACTTGATCCAAATCGTTTGGAACAAGAGATTTTGATTTATCTCGATAAATGGGACATTGCCGAGGAAAAGCAACGCTTGAATCAGCATGTAAATTACTTTATTAATACATTGAAATCTGAACCTAAAGGACGTAAATTGAATTTCATTGCACAAGAAATGGGCAGAGAAATGAATACAATGGGGGTGAAAAGCAATTATTTCCCAATGCAACAAGCAGTAGTGCAAATGAAAGAAAAACTTGAACAAATTAAAGAACAAGTATTGAATTTGGCTTAAATAAAGGTTAAAATTATGAATTTTAAATTGCTCGCTCTTTTATGTCTGACGCTTCCTTTAGGATTGTCGGCTCAAAAACAGAAAACCACAGATGCGAAATTGGTTGATGCAAAATTCAATTTGTTTCATGTTAGAGATTATACTTACGAAGAAGGTGATTTTGCGCTTTTTCTTAGTTCAATTAGACCACATTTGTCTGATAAAAAGCAAAATAATATCATTGCGAATTTTGATTGGACTTGTGCCTATTTGATAAGAAAAGGGATTGAATACAAGCATGTTGATTCTTTGAAATACAATAAAATTTTAAAAATGGTTGATAATGCAACCAATAATTTTTATGATGTGAAAAGGATAAATATGGTGTTCAGTTTTATTGATAGTTTATTGCCCGAAGTTTTAGCAAATACCAAATTTATTCAAAATGTTTCCCCGTTTTCCGACTTCTTCGATAAATCTATTGTCTTTATTCTTGATGATATTTTTGAGGGATTTGATGCCTCGGCTATAAAAGATATTGATATTCAGAATCAAATTGATGCTGTTAGGGCTTCTAAGAATTACGTTTATAAACAAAATGAAATTGGGGGCGATTACAGCGGCAAAAAAGGTTTTGGTGAAAGCGCAACAACAGAGTATGTGAGCATTTCTAGCTCGTTTGATGTTCGTTCAACCATGAAGCGTTTTTTGGATTCTTTAAAATCAATTGATAAAGAAATTTCAGGTAAATTAAACAAAGAAAAGCAAGCTGATTGGAATGAATTGAAAGCATACATTGACTTTTTAGTCAAAAATAATATTGTTTATTATTCTAACTATGGAGTTTGGGAAGTTTCTGATGATTTGGTGAATTCATTGATGGATGATTTGAGTTTTATCGACATGCGTATGAATGAAGAGGCAACCAATTATTGGATGTTATACAATTCAGGTAACTTTTTTGATACTGTTTTAAATTCTGAAAGAATTGGAATTTCAACCCGAGCAGTGTTAAAAGATTATTATCCATCTGCCAAAGTGAATCGAATTTGGATTGAAACTGATACCATTTTTTCTAAAGATACTACAAATGACTTTGACAGCAAGGATACTGCCAATTTGATTGTTTGGCAAGTAAACCCAGATTCAATGGCTATGTTTCAACTCTTAATGGATAACCAAATATGTGCTGCGGCAGATTCAGCTGCTCCAGTTGAATATTCACCAAATGAGGATAATAGCAATAGACTAATTCTAAAAAGATATACATTGAACTTGGAACCTTTTGCAATGAAGTTTTATAACAATTTCAATGAAATTAATGAAGTATTAAAATCAGAGAGTCTCACAGAATTGTACCATTTAAATACAGTTGGGTTGACATTTGTAGTTCAGCCAAGTGATGATACCCGTTATCGTTTTTCATATGGTAGAACTATGGCTACTGACCAGAATTTAAAGATTTGCGAATCGTATTGGGGTGATAATTTTATGTTTTCAACTGAATCTTTCATTTTCAACAAAAGATTTGCAAGTTTATCCTGGACAACTAATTTGAATTACATGCGAAATAGTATCACATTTCCTAACGGATTTCAAATGGGTGATCCCTTGGTTACAAATCCTCAAGAAATAAATCAGGTGACTAAAAATTCCTTTTTATATGGTTTGGGATTGAATGGTAAAATTGGATTTCGTAAATTTCATTTGATTTGTGAAGTGGGATACTTATGGGATTATGGAGATGACCGATGGAAGCTTAACAACAATTACATCAATGGTAGGGGTAGAATGTCAAATAGAGGACTCTATGTTTCAGTAGGTTTAGGAATTAATATTTATCAAAAATACAGATGAAAAAGGGCATAATTTATACATTGGCTTTTTGTTTTATTCAATCTGTAGGTGCTCAAAATGTCCCTCATGGAATAAAATTGGATTTGAATCATCTAGATTTCACCAAAGATTCAGGAATGAAAACAATTTATGCGGCAGCAAAAAAAGCCAGGGTTGTTTTTGATGGGGAAAATCACTCAATGACAGAATTGAATTCGAGATTGGAGTTTTCAATGATGAAAGGCCTTTATGAAAATTGTGGTTATCGCAATTTTATTGTTGAAATGAGTGCAAATAGGGCCTATTATATGGAGCAATATATTTGCAAAAACGACACCAATGCACGTCGTTTATTGAATTCTATTTCATCTGAAAAATACATGAGGTTTTTTGACCATTTGAATGATTGGATGCAGAAAGTACCTGAAAAAGATAGAATTCATATTTACGGATTGGATGTTGAGCGTTTTTATGATTTGAGTTTACAGCGACTTGTTGATCATTTAAATACTGTAAAAACTAAGATTCCAAAGAACTTATTTCCTACTGTAAATACGGCAAAAATATTGGCAAAGGATTTATTGAAAGATAATGAAGAATACAATGCAAATAGTTCTAGTAGTAAAAAGAACTTGCATGGGGATTATGATTATGGATTTGGCTATGTAGAGCCAAATGAAAAACACACGCTTTCACTTGCAGATTCAATGGCTAAACAATTGAATTTATATAAAGCTTGGTTGGGTTCTGAATTCGAAATATTTAAAACGAATTTGGGTGCACTTCAAGAGTATTTTAAATGGATTAAACTTGAAAATGATGCACAGCAATATTTATGGCGTGAAGAATACATGGGTAGGAAATTCCAACAATTATTGTCTGCAGATACAACCCAAAAGTTTTTTGGTCAGTTTGGTCGTTGCCATGTTGCTTATTCTAAGCAAGATAATGATTGTGGTTGGTACAATTATCATAGTGTTTGTAATAAAGTAAGAACCAACTATTTTCATGGAGATTCAAGTAAAATTGTAAGTATTGCATTGTTTTACAGAAATGAGGAAGAACAGTTGTCGGCCGTAGATTTGGGAAAAAACTCTAACATGGTTGAAGAGGTGAGTTCAATTAAAAATATTGCATCAAAAATTCATTTGCTTTTTGATTTGTATGATACAACCAATCAAATTGTTGAGTTGAAGAAAAAGTTTCGATTTGTATTGCTAAGCGGTTCAGATGTAGTTGAATTACCTGCAATAATAAAGGGTGATACAACACAAATTATGGATGGTGGTTCAAGTGATAATGTACAATTTAAGAAACGTAGGTTTACTTTTAATTTGTTGGGACTTTCATTTCTAAAGAATAATCTGTCTCATATGACAAATCACATTGGAAATGTGAATTCTGGTAATACCATTAAAAATCCTTCAAGTTGGTACTTCAATCACAGTATTGGTTACCAAAATGGAATTGTGAAAACTGAATTGATGGGATTTTATAGTTTAGGGAACGATGAAACTTTGCTTGATTTGCAAAACGGTTCTTTGCACTATTCAGCCGGAGGTGCAATTGGTTCCTTGGGCGTTTCCTTTGAGGTTTCACGCGTTTCATTTGATATCATGGCTGATTGCGGTGTTTATTCACAGAAAATAACCAATGATCCAAAATCTGCCGATATTTCAACAGTGAATAGCAATTTAGTGAATGTGGTTTCCAATTCATTTGTATATGGTGGACATATTGGATGTGATTATCATTTTTCGGATGCAAGTTTAGGGATGTCTTATCAAATGATGTTTCAACCTCAAGATGAAATTTGGAAATATCAGCATAGCCAATATGTATATCAGAATTTCGGTAAATTGAACGGTCCTTTATTTTGGAACGTTGCATTGACATTGAAATTGAATATGTCAATTTCCAATTTTGATGATGTAGTGATTATTAGAGATTAATTAGTAAGAATAAAAAAAGATAAAATGATTCAATCTATTCCAAATTTGATCACTTTAGGCAATTTGTCTTGTGGTTTGTTGGGTATTACCATGGTAATGCAGGGAAATCCATTCTTGGGATTTCTTTTTATGATATTAGGTGCAATTCTTGATTTTTTTGATGGATTTGTAGCGCGTTTATTAAAAGCAGATGGCGAACTAGGAAAGCAGTTAGACAGTATGGCCGACGTAGTTACCTTTGGTGTACTGCCAGGTTTGATTTGGAGATATTATATCCAAAATCAAGGATATTGCGCTGTTTCAGGTTTTTGCGTAAATAATTATGTTTGGTTGGTTATTCCGCTAGGTGCTGCTTATCGATTGGCAAAATTCAACATTGATACCCGTCAAACAACGGGTTTTTTGGGAGTTCCAACACCTATAACAGGTTTGGCATTGGCTTCTTGGAGTTGGATTATGTATACAATGGATAAATCAACTTTTTCGGTATTTGATGTGCGTGAAATTTTCACTCATTTTTATTTTTGGCTTTATGTGCCACTTTTGGCTTCATATATGATGATTTCTGATTTTCCAATGTTGGCTTTAAAGTTTAAAGGAGGTGATCCTTTGAATATTTGGAAGTATGCACTTTTGGTATTGGGAATAATAAGTGTTGCATTGTTTGGCGCAGCAGGCGTTGCAGTTTTTTATTTTATTTATATACTTATATCTTTTATTGCGAACTTTGCAGTACAAAAACAATCTACTAAATTATGAAAGTTGGAATCATTATGGGCAGCGATAGCGACTTGCCAGTTATGCAAGAAGCAGCATCTATTTTAAGTCAATTGGGTGTTGAATATGAACTCACAATAGTTTCTGCACATAGAACACCTGATCGTTTGGTGGATTACGGTAAAAATGCACATCTCAATGGAATTGGGGTAGTAATTGCTGGTGCAGGTGGCGCAGCCCATTTGCCAGGAATGATTGCTGCGTTTACCCATTTGCCTGTAATTGGCGTTCCTGTAAAGTCAAGCAACATGAGTGGTTTAGATAGTTTGTATTCGATTGTTCAAATGCCTCCTGGAGTTCCAGTAGCTACAGTGGCTATCAATGGTGCAAGAAATGCAGGTATTTTGGCAGCTCAAATTATTGGAATTACAAACGAAATAGTTGCAAATGCTGTAATTGCCTTTAAAGAGTCAATGAATACTGAGGTTTTAGAAAAAGCGGCCAAGGTTGAAGAAATTGGGTATCAAAATTATTTGAACCTTAAAAAATGATTATTGTTGGCAACGCCCTCGTTTCTGAGGATGTTTTAGAGAAAAAGTTTGCTTGTCAAATTACTAAGTGCAAAGGAGAATGCTGTGTGCAAGGCGATGCAGGTGCTCCATTGCTAAAAGATGAAGCCGATATAATTCTTGATATTTACGATCAAATTGAACCTTACTTAAGTAAGGAAGGAATCAACGAAATTAAAGAACATGGCTTTGTTGCCCGCGATACTGATGGTGATTTGGTTACAGTTTGTAGACCCACTGGCGAATGTGTTTTTGTGGTTTATGAACCCAATGGAATTGCTTCATGTGGTATTGAAAAAGCTTATTCTGATGGTAAGATTGACTTCAAAAAACCAATCAGTTGCCATTTGTATCCAATACGAGCAAAGAAATACGGTTCTTATATAGCAATGAATTACCATCATTGGGATATTTGTGGTGATGCCTGCAGTGCAGGTTCAGAATTGAACATTCCAGTTTATGAATTTTTGAAAGAGCCTCTCATTCGCAAAATGGGTGAGGAGTGGTATCAAGAACTATGCGATATTGCCAAAGATTGGCGAAATAGGGTAGTCTAGCAAAATAGACTGGAAAATAATCCAATGAACATTGTTAATTTTAACCAATTGGATATTTTTTTGAATTGAATCTTTTCTTTTGCGTTGTAAACCAAATACAGAAAATAGATTATGGGTGCAATGATAAAACAAGAAATATATATTTGAAATAAAAGTGCCGTAGTTTGAAAATTGAGTACAACTGCAATGAAAAGCGTAATGATTAGGAAAATGGCAGCCAAGAGTTTCGTTGCACGTACCCCTTTTAATATTGGATAGGTTTCATATTCTTGGGCTTTGTCTCCTTCAATGTCTTCAATATCTTTAATCAATTCTCTTGCCATTGTAATTGAAAATGCCATACTTGCATATTCTGCAAAGTATGTGTTTTGTACATTGAAAACCCCTCTAGATGAAACGTATACCACCATTCCTGCTATCATTGAAATCAAAAGGTTGCCTTGCAGCATTTCGCCTTTCAAGTCGCTAGAATAGAAGTAAAGAAGAATTGCCAAAGCAATACTTAATATTCCCATACCTACTCCTGTTAGAAATCCTGAAATTATTGCCAATGATGTTAATACAGCATAATATATTTTAGCCGATTTTGGTGAAATGTGTTTGTCAATAATTTGCTTTTCTGGTCTGTTAATATTGTCTGTTTCAATGTCGAATACATCGTTAATAACATATCCACCGGCTGCAACAAATAAAAAGGCCAGCATGGTTGTAATTGATTCTTGGAACCGGATATTGCTCCAATCAAAATGTAAAAAACTGTGGTTAATTCTTGAAGCTGATAAAATAAAAAGTAGCTGTGTGAGCGCAGTTAAAATTAAATTTATGGGTCTGATGAGCTTCAAATAGTATTTCACAGTCTTTATTTTTTTGGAAATTTCATTTTATAATCCACATCCACATATCCCTTGGAAATATTTTCTAAACGTTTTTTTATCATGCCTCTTTTTAGGGGACTTACTCTGTCAGTGAATAAAATTCCCTCAATATGATCATATTCATGTTGAATAATTCTGGCTGCCATTCCATCAAAAGTTTGTGTATGTTCTTGCCATTGTTCATCGAAAAAGTGGATGGTTAATTCTCCTTTTCTTTTTACGTTAGCCCTTACATTGGGTATGCTTAAACAACCTTCTTCAAAGTCCCATTCATTTCCAAACTCTTCTTCGATCGTTGCATTAATAAAAACTTGTTTGAATCCTTTAGGTTTAATGTCATCTATGTCGGCCCCATCTACAATAAACAATCGAATTGGTAAGCCAATTTGAGGGGCGGCCAAACCAATGCCATTGCTTTCGTACATGGTTTCGAACATATTGCTAATTAATTCTGGCAATTGTGGGTAATCTTTGTCAATTTCTTCAGCCTTCTTACGAAGTACTGGCTGACCGTATGCGTATATTGGAAATATCATGAAATTCTTTGTAAGTGTGTTTGAAGAATAAGTGTAGCAGAAATAGTATCTACCAATTTTTTATCTTTTCTATTTTCTCTTTTTACAACCGATTTGTTAATAAAATGTTGGGCTTCATGGCTACTTAATCTTTCATCAATAGTTGCCAAGGGTACCAATGGGTAATTTGTGTTTAACCAATTTATAAAATCTCTTACTGGTTGTGTAGCATCCGTATCCTCTCCGGATAATTTACTGGGCATACCCACAACAAATTCGTCAATTGTTTCAATTTTTGCATAATCTGATAACCATTTGGGAAAGTCAGTTGCAAACACAGTTGTAAGGGGTTGCGCAAATATTTTTAATGGGTCAGTGATTGCAATGCCAATGCGCTTGAGGCCATAGTCAATACCAATAATTCTTCCCATAATGCAAAGGTAAACAAAAAAGGTGCGAAATACTTCGCACCTTTTTTGTTGTATTGAGGGGATATGATTACATCATTCCGCCCATACCACCCATTCCGCCCATGTCGCCATGAGAGTGGCCTTTTTCTGTTTCTTTGATTTCAGAAAGTACACATTCAGTTGTTAAAATCATACCACCAATAGAAGCGGCATTTTCTAATGCAACACGAGAAACTTTCTTTGGATCAACAACACCCGCAGCAATTAGGTTTTCATAAACATCAGTGCGTGCATTGTAACCGAAATCGTCTTTGCCTTCCATTACGCGTTGAACAACAATGCTGCCTTCTCCACCTGCATTTGCAACAATTTGACGCAAAGGTTCTTCCAAAGATCTACGTACAATTTGAATGCCTGTATTTTCGTCTTCGTTCAATCCTTTTAAGTCAGCCAAAGATGCAATTGCGCGAATAAAGCTAACTCCACCACCTGGTACAATACCTTCTTCAACAGCAGCACGTGTAGCATGTAATGCATCGTCAACCCTGTCTTTCTTTTCCTTCATTTCAACTTCTGTAGCGGCGCCAATATACAATACCGCAACACCACCACTCAATTTAGCCAAACGCTCTTGAAGTTTTTCACGATCGTAATCGCTGGTTGTGTTTTCAATTTGTACTTTAATTTGGTGAATACGCGCTTGAATATTGTCTTTAGCACCCGCACCATTTACAATAACAGTATTGTCTTTGTTGATAGAGATTTTTTCAGCCCTACCCAAATCTTCAATAGTTGCATCGTCTAATTTGCGTCCTTGCTCTTCAGAAATTACAGTACCACCGGTTAAGATAGCAATGTCTTGCAACATTTCTTTTCTGCGATCACCAAAACCTGGAGCTTTTACAGCAGCAATTTTGAGTGATCCTCTAATTCTATTTACCACAAGGGTAGCCAATGCTTCACCTTCAATATCTTCAGCGATGATAACAAGAGGTTTGCCAGTTTGAACAACTTTTTCAAGAATTGGCAACAAGTCTTTCATGCTGCTAATTTTCTTGTCGTAAATTAAAATGAACGCACCTTCTAATTCTGCTTCCATTTTCTCAGTGTTTGTAACAAAGTAAGCGCTTAGGTAACCGCGGTCGAATTGCATTCCTTCAACTACATCAACTGTAGTTTCAGTGCCTTTTGCTTCTTCAACAGTGATAACACCATCTTTACCAACACGTTTCATTGCTTCTGCAATTAAAGAACCAATTGCGCTATCATTGTTTGCAGAAATAGTTGCAACTTGTTCAATTTTGCTGTTGTCGTCGCCAACCGGTATCGCCAACTCATTCAATTTCAAAACGGCTGTTTTTACTGCTTTGTCAATACCGCGTTTCAAATCCATTGGATTTGCACCAGCAGCAACGTTTTTCAAACCAGCAGTAACAATCGCTTGAGCCAAAACAGTAGCCGTAGTTGTGCCGTCACCTGCAATATCAGCAGTTTTACTCGCAACTTCTTTTACCATTTGTGCACCCATATTTTCAATTGGATCAACCAATTCAATTTCTTTTGCAACAGTAACACCATCTTTGGTAACTTGGGGAGCACCAAATTTCTTATCAATAACAACATTTCTACCTTTAGGTCCTAATGTTACTTTTACTGCGTTTGCCAAAGCATCTACACCGCGCTTTAAACCATCACGTGCACTTACGTTAAAATCTATTTTCTTTGCCATTTCTTATTAATTATAAAATTGCTAAAATGTCGCTCTCGCGCATGATTAAATAATCTTTGCCTTCAACATTGATTTCAGTACCAGCATATTTGCCATACAAAACAGTGTCGCCAATTTTTACAGTCATTGGTTCATCTACTTTACCAGTACCAACAGCAACAACTTGTCCTTTTTGTGGTTTTTCTTTTGCTGTATCAGGAATAATAATACCTGAAGCTGTTTTTAGATCTGCGGCAACCGGCTCTACCAGAACTCGGTCGGCCAATGGTTTAATGTTCACTGACATATTTTTTATTGGATTTTTATAATTGTTAATTTCTCTCATCATGTATCGAATATTATGCCAAGGCATTTTGAACGATTTTTGACTGTAATTTTATCAAAAAATTATGACAAATTAGATTTCGCTGTGTCAATTTGTCATATTGATATATCTGACTTAATCTTAATTTAATAATTGAATTGAATGTGTGTTCGGATTTTTAATTTAGGTTCAACATTTCCTTAACTGAAAATTCTATATTCGGAACGCAAGTTTCAAAATAAGTTTTGGTTCTCGCTTTTAATGAAGTTAATTTCTGTGAATTGAATTCATTTTGAATTACAATGGATAGTTCTTCAATGGTTTTTACCTGAAACCCAATGCCAGCTTCAATAAAATCGAATGCTTCAGGAAATTTAGCCGTATTGGGTCCAAAAACAACAGGGACACCTGCTGCAGATGCTTCAATAATATTGTGTAATCCTTTTCCAAATCCACCTCCGATCACTGCCATGTCGCAAAATGCGTATAGGCGTGATAATAATCCTATACTATCAATAATCAGAATTTTGGTGTTTATATTGTTGTTGAAACCAGAGAATCTTTCAACACCATATGGTTTGAATAATCTTTCAATTGTATCAATGTGATCCTTTCCAATGTTATGCGGAGCAATGAGAATGCGCTGGTTTGAATGAATTGAATGATTTTGCAAATAATGTAGTAGTGCATTTTCTTCAGGTCCCCAAGAACTGCCCAATATTAAAGTGCTTTTGCCAAGGGTAAAGTCTTTGATGTTTTGAGGGACATCGGCAAGCTGAGATTGTATTTTTTGCGTGCGCAAATAGCGAATATCGCCAAGGCGTTTGATATTTGGCAAGTGAATTGAATTTCCCAATTTTACCGTATTTTCATTTTGGGCATAGAAACCTGCAGATTTTTTTATTGCATTTTGCCAAAAAGAAGCCCATGGTTTTAATATGAAATGATTATCTCTAAGTAAGAAATTCCAATACCACAGTGGTATGTTATTTTGATGGCAAGCATTGATCAAATTAGGCCAAAATTCATATTTTACAAAAATGGCAATGTCGGGATTGATTTCTTGAATCCAATTTTTTGCATTTTTCACTGAATCAAATGGTAAATAGAACTTTGTGCAATTTGAGAGCAATTTGGCATTTTTGTAACCCGATGGAGAGAAAAAACTAATAATAAATTCAGATTTTGGTAGGTTTGTAGAAATTTCTTCAATCAAAGGAATAGCCATTTCATATTCCCCCAAACTGGCTGCATGAATCCAAATTCTTTTGTTGGTTTTTGGCTCTAATTGTTTGATGAAATCAATTTGTGACTTCCGTCCAACGATCATTTCTCGGGCTTTGGGATTCATTAATCCGGCAACACGAATGAGTCCCTCAAAAATGAAAATGAAAAAAGAATAAATGACTTTCAAAATATTAATCCATAAAATATTCTTGATCTCTCAATTTTTGATCAATTCTAATGGGAATAATTAATCCAAAATGAACGCCAGTAGTAATTTCGTTGATTGCTGCATTGTCGGCTTTGTTGTTGCCAAAATCCCAAGGACGTAAACTATGTGCCACTCCATGAATAAAATCAAAGCCCAATACGCAACTAATTGCATTAAAGTTAAAATATTGGATACGAATTCTTTCGGCTATCTGGTAACCCCCAGCTAATTTGTCGTAGCCCGATAAATTATCACCCTCAATTTGAGGAACGGTGCCCTGGTCTACTTGATATTCAATATATGTCTGAGAATAGCCACCACCAATTCCAACTTGCAAGGCCAAATGTTTTTTAGTGAATTTCTGAAATGGATAAAAATTTCTAGAAATGTATGCACGAGATGAAAATCCTCTCAATCTGGCACGAATCACCGCTGGATGACCATTCATGTCAATAATATCTCCATTTTCATTGGAAATATTGTTAAAAAAACCAGTAGTTTTTACATTGTTTCCAAAATAAATATTGTAATCTAAACTTCCAACCCATTTGCCTTGGTGTTGATATTCGAGCGCAATGGGAAAACTTGTAAAATCTGGGTATTTTAAAGCAATATCACTGTAATTGATATAATAGGCAGCACCAAAGTTTAAAAAAATCCAAGATTTGTCTTTGGTTGAAAAAACTGGAATTTTTTTGGTGTTGAGTGTATCGGTATTTAGAACTTTTGCGGTATCTGTATGAATTTTATTTGATGCAGTAATTTCATTCGAAGTGAAAAGAATACCACAAATAAGGATGTACTTTGATATAATTGGATAGCGCATAAAATTCGAAAATAAGATTAAAAAATGAGATGCTATAAAATTTGATTTATAATTGACAAAAATTCTGAGGGATTGTCAGCATGTACCCAATGTCCGGCTTTTGAAACGGTATGGTAACAAGCAGTTGGAAAATGTTGTTCAATAAAAGGTTTGTCAGATTCTTTTAAATAACCACTTTTTTCACCCAAGATAAAATGGGTAGATTTTATGAACGCATTTTCAAATTCAAGTCCACCAATAATTTCCTCATAATAATTTTCAATGGCGGGTAAGTTAATTTTTAATTTATAACCGCCGTTGGCATCAGCTTCCAAATTCTTTAGGAGAAATTGTCGAACTCCCATGTCTGGAGCAAAAGGTAAAAAAGCAGATTCTGCTTCTCTTCTAGAGTGAATTTGTGAAAAATCTATTTCTCTAAAAGCCCTGAAGTACTCTAAATGTCCTGGATGATATTGTTTTGGTGCAATATCAACGGCAATTAAAGTTTTTACCATTTCAGGATACATGTCGGCAAACAGTAAAGATGTTTTTCCGCCCATTGAATGTCCAATAATGTCGGCTTCTTTGTCGTTCATATTCTCCATCAATGTTTTTAAATCGTTGGCCATAGCTCTGTAAGAGCAGTCATCGTGATGAAATGATTTGCCATGATTACGGGCGTCAAAAGTGATTACCCTAAATTGATTTGAGAGGTGATTGGCAATGTTGTGCCAATTGTCGAGCATACCAAAAATACCATGAAGAATATAAATGGGCTTTGTGTTTTCAGCGCCGTATATTTTGTGGTTTACAAGCATTTTGTTCGTATAAAAAAGGGGAAAAGATAAATATCCTTTCCCCTTTGTATGTGTTTAATTGAAAATTAATTCAAAATTGAGTCAACAGGAGTATAAGGAAGGTTAAATGCTTCACTCACACCTTTGTAAACTACATCACCATTTACAACGTTCAATCCTAATTTAAGATCTTGGTTATCGCTACAAGCTTTTTTCCATCCTTTGTTAGCCAATTGTACTGCATAAGGAAGTGTTGCATTTGTAAGTGCCAATGTTGAAGTATAAGGAACTGCACCTGGCATGTTTGCAACGCAATAGTGAATTACTCCATCAATTTCATAGCATGGTTCAGCATGCGTAGTAGGTTTAGAAGTTTCGAAGCAACCACCTTGGTCAATTGCAACGTCAACAATCACTGCACCTTTACGCATAGTTGGCAACATATCGCGGGTAATTAATTTTGGAGCTTTAGCACCAGGAATTAAAACGCCACCAATTACCAAATCAGCAGTTTTGATAGCTTCTCTGATGTTATAATCGTTGCTAT
>CANFVI010000010.1 GCA_947450405.1 Flavobacteriales bacterium | reverse complement strand
GTGATCCAGTTTATATTTTAAAATAAATTTTTCGGTTCTATGTAAATATGAAGCAAAAAGATTTTGCAATGGTCAAAGAATTATTTACCAATATTTTTGAGTAAATCTAAGCCGAATTCTAAAAATTTAGATGGATTAATCATGGCAGGGCTCGCTTGATTAAATCGTTGAAAAAAATTTGTTGAAACCTGATTTGACTCAATATGTGTAGAGAAATAATAACGAGCTGAGGTAAATCCCACGGCGTTAACTAAAATTAGCGCAATGATTACAATAAATTTCTTGTTGGCCTTGATATTCATGTTCGTTTCTATTTAATTGACAAAAAGAATGCCATTTTAGGGTTAGACGTAACGAACTGCCAATATGTTTCAAATTATTTCAAAAAGTTTTGAATTATTTTTGTTTGTACGTGCAATAATAAACTATCGAGCTTGGTAATATTGGCTTTTTTTGATATTGACATTTTGTCAGTCGGTAAAAAAATATGCGCCAAAGAGTCAATATAAACCGTGGCGCCCGTTAAATTGCATATTGCATTATGAGGATGGTTGTTGCGAAAAACACTTCTACTAAAGCATGCATTTTTATCGGGCCGCTGTAAAATAAATTCGTGCAGCGACTGATAAATATCAGATTGAGAAACAACCTGATTGTTAACATATCCTTTGTATTTTGCAGGAAGCGGCTTTCCATAAATCAAAAACGGAATATGAAAAAAATTTCTTGATCCATAAAGCGTTTCAGCGGTGTTTAATTGTTTTCCGTGATCGGCAGTGATGATGAAGATGGTATTGTCGAAATTAGGTGTTTTTTGAATCTCACTAAAATACTTTCGCAATTGATTGTCAGTATATTTTACACAATATTGCATTTTTTCTTTTACAGTTTTCAAATTATCAGGAGCAATATCATAAGGCTCATGAGAACTTAAAGTAAGCACTGTAGAAAACCAATTGTGCCGCGAATCAGTATTTGATTCGTGTTTGGCTAAATAATCAAATAAAATTTCATCTGAATATCCCCACTTTCCTTTTGATTGCTTTGTAAACTTCGAAATTGACTCCTCTCCTTCTAAATTTTTAAAGCCATTACTTTTCAAATAAACTTTCATATTGGCAAAATCCAAATTTCCCCCGTAATAAAATGAAGTCTGATACCCTCTTAAATTAGAGAACTCACTCGCCAATGCCGGCATTTTATTAAATTTTGAGGGATGATTAATCAAGTTCTGCCAAGTTTGACCAGGCCAACCACCCAATATACTTAGTAATCCCTTATCTGTCCTATCGCCTGTTGCGAACATTTGTTTGCAGGCATATCCATTCCTTGCCAAACTGTCAATAAATGGCATACAATTGCCATCATGGCCACCAAAATAACCAGATAATTCTGCCGTAAATCCCTCTAAAACAATGAGAACAACATTTGGACATTTGTTCCAATAATAAATTGGAGAGACATAATGACTATCCGTAAAATACAATTTATCTAAATTCTGATTTAGGTATTTTCCACTGGTAAAATCTTCAATTTCCTTCATTCCAGAAGATTCACTCATTTGATAAAAAAAGTTCCAAACTGAATTTGTTGCCAACAGATTTTTATCGCGATTGTCGGAAAATGACGCATCGGAAATAAGTACTGGCATAATTCCAAGTCCACCCCTAATTAATAAAGCAAGCACAATTAATGCAGCAGAAACAGGCTTCCAAGATATTGTAATTGAATTGTTTGTGATGTTTTTAAAAGCAAATTGGAACCATTTATAGCTAATTATGGCTAAACCAATTAAAATACCCAATGACATAATCCACCAAAACAAAGGCACTGTATTTAATGCTTCTTTGGGGTATTTTAAATAGAAAAAGAATTGAAAATCCGTTTTGTTATTCCAGTTAATAAGCAATTGAGAATCAATGATAGAAATCAGAGAAATCACCAACGTTACAATTGTGAAATAAACAACTGTAAATTGTCCATTTTTTGCAAATTTGAATATTGTTAATACTATCAATATTAAAATTAAGAGTGTTAAAAAATAAGCTACAATTGAAGCGTCTTGCTTTGCCCCATGCAATTCACATTGAAGCAAATTTAGAAGGGAAAGTTTATCAGAAAAATTTACTGCGTAGATAATGGCACGAGCGAACAACTGAATTATAAAGAGATTTAAAAAAGCGATAATTATAAACGAAAAAAAACCGTTGATGAACGGTTTTTTTTCGTTTGCGCTATTTAAAATAGTTTTCAATTTTCTATGATCACTTTTCCAATTTTTATATATTCACCTTGAACTAGTGCAGTAACAAAATAAATTCCACTCGCCAAGTTAGAAACATCGATAGATGCATCTTCATTCAACGACTTAATAGTTGATTTACCAGTTACATCGGCAATTATTATACTAGCATTTGCGGGCAATCCTTTCAAATACAACTGTGACTTGGCTGGATTCGGATATAGGAGAACTTTATATTTTTGGATATTGTTATTTGAACTCAATGCGGTTAAAATGTAATCCGTTTTTGTTAAGGTTCCGCTACCATTTCCATTCGTTGCGTCTAATTTAATGGTATACTTTTGATTTAGCATAGTGAATGATACAGTGGGATTTCTATCTGTGTCTACGCTACCATTTTCAAATTTGTATTCTTTCGGAGTGATTGTCCATTTATACGACGTAGCATTGTTGGCTGTCAAATCATAAAGTGTGATAATTTCATTTACCGAAGGTGTAACTTTTGATGCAATAAAATCAACAACTGGTTTTGCTCCTGAGTTTGTTGATACGTTAATATAATTGGTTTTTATTTTTGTATCGGTTGTTGAAATATTTTTAGCAACAAGCGTCACTGTGTAAGAACCCGTTGCGTTGAAAGAAACATAAATATCTTGATCTGTTAGTTTAGTACTACCTTGAAGTGTGTAAGTATTTGGTGAAATTGACCAAGTAAATGAATTTGTATTCACACAATTTGAGGTAATTTTAACTGTTTGATTTACGATTGGGGTTGTATTGTTGGCGGTAAAATCAGCAGTAGCACTAAAAATCAAAGGGATTTTACGAATAATGTTATTTCCATTGTCGCACACATATATACATTGATCCGCTTTACGGTATGTGATGTGGGTAATGTTTCTAAACAAAGCCACTGAAACATCACCATCTAAATACCCTGCTTTAGAGGGATTTCCAGCTAAAACTTTTACAGATGTACCATCAAATACTTTGATACAAGTTACCTCTGCGATATAAATTTTATTATTCAAAGAAAGCACATCAACTGGGAAATTCAAGTTAGAAACAACCGTAGTTACGGCTTTTGTAGACAGATTAATTCTGCGAATCTTGCCATTGTTTCTATCTGCCACGAGCAAACCGGTTGTTCCTTCTAATCCCAACCCATTTGGTCTATCAAAACGTGCAAAAGTATCATTTGCGTCTTTATCACCAGAACCTGCCCATCCAGAACCTGCCAATGTTGAAACCATTCCACTCACAATTGTACGAATACAATTGTTATCAAAATCTGCAATATAAAATATTCCATTTTTGCTAATTTCAATATCCTCTGGTGTTGAAAATTGTGCTGTTGATACAGGACCATCAGCATATCCACCTAAAAATGAAACTGTTCCTGCATAAGTACTCCATGACGTTTCATTTGAAGAGTTTACGAATTTTAATCCTTTACGAATTAGATTATTATTTCTATCGCAAACATAAACATCGTTAGACATTGGATGCACAGCAACACCAGCTGGTGTTGAAAATCTTGAAACCAAACCTGTTCCATCGTTGCTTCCTAAAGACAAGGTAGATGTTGGATCACCACGAAAGCCACCTCTATTTCGAGATGTAGCGCCATCGCACAACATAACATTGTGTTCATCAGTAACGTATAATCTGTTATTGGAATCGCAAGACATAGACTGAGGCCTACTGTACAATTCATTTGCTAGTGTATTGGTAGCAGTACCATTGAATCTACCAGAGTCAATATATTGAATTCCAGAATAGGTGTAAACAGTTTGAGCAGAAAGGGTTAATGCACAAAATGCAAAAATTGAAAGTATCGTTCTTTTCATGAATAAATGAAATTAAAAAAACAAATATCTAAATAATATTCAATGCGTTATTCACATTGTTTTCAATAGTGTCTAAAATATTGTCATAATCTCTTTTTACAAGAGAATTACCAGTCATTGCATTGAATAGTTCTTGATATCTATCAGAGATACTCATCACAAATTCATCAGGCATATCTGGCACTAATTGACCATCCAACCCTTGAAATCCATTTTCCATTAACCATTCTCTCACAAATTCTTTACTTAATTGGCGCTGTTGTTTGCCTTCATTTTGAAGTTTTTCGTACGTATCACCATAAAAAAATCTACTGCTATCGGGTGTATGAATCTCATCAATAAGTGTTGCTTGATTGTTAAATAAACCAAACTCATATTTGGTATCAACCAAAATTAAATTCTTTGACGCCGCATATTTGGTGCCTAATTCAAACAAAGCCAATGCATTGTCGCACAATTCATCTAAACGACTTTTTGACAGAATATTTTGGCTAATAATTTCTGAATAACTAATATCTTCATCATGACCACTCACCGCTTTTGTAGCAGGCGTAATAATTGGTGTTGGAAGTTTATCGTTTTCCTTTAGTCCCTCAGGCAATTTATTGCCGCAAAGCAATCTGCCACCTTCTTTATAAACACGCCAAGCATGTCCGGTTAAATAATTTCTAATCACGAACTCAATTGGAATTGCATCACATCTTTTGCCAATTGTAACATGAGCATCTGGTGTTGATACTTTCCAATTGGGCATGATATTTTGGGTTTGATCCAAAAACAAACTTGCCACTGCGTTAAGAACTTGTCCTTTAAAAGGGATACTTCTAGGAAGGACATGATCAAATGCCGAAATTCTATCGCAAGCTACAATTACAAGAACATCTTGATTAATGGTGTAAACGTCTCTTACTTTTCCGCGGTAAAATGCGGTTTGATTTTTAAAATAAAAATTGGTTGAAGTTAATGCTTGTAATTCCATAATAATTTATTGGGCCTCCTCAGCCTTATCGTATGCTTTAATAATTTCTTTTACTAATTTATGTCTAACTACGTCTTGAGTATCTAATTCAACAATAGAAATCCCTTCAATATTACGCAAAATTTTCATTGCGCGAAACAATCCGCTCATTTGTTTTTTTGGCAAATCCACCTGGGTTAAGTCGCCTGTGATTATCAATTTTGCGTTAGGACCCATTCTTGTTAGGAACATTTTTAATTGCAAATCAGTACTATTCTGAGCTTCATCCAATATCACATAGCAATTATCTAAGGTTCTACCTCTCATGAAAGCCAAGGGAGCAATTTCTACTGTGCGGCTTTCGATCATGCTTTTTAATTTATCATTTGGAATCATATCCTCCAAAGCATCATATAAAGGCCGTAAATACGGATCAATTTTCTCCTTTAAATCACCGGGTAAAAAACCCAAATTCTCACCAGCTTCTACAGCAGGTCGGGTTAAAATAATCCGTTTGATTTCTCTTTCTTTGAGTGCAACCACTGCAAGCGCAACAGCTGTATAGGTTTTACCAGTTCCAGCTGGTCCAATGGCAAAAAGAATATCATTTTTCTTCGATTCATCCAGCATTTTTCGCTGGTTCATGGTTCTGGCCTTGATTTTTTGGCCACGGGTGCCAATTAAAAGTACATCATCGGAGGTAGAAACCTCCACTTGATTAGCTTTATAATCTATATGCAAAGCCTCATGAATAATATGCTCTGTCAACTCACCTTTGGCGGTGTACAATTTTTCTAACACTTTCATTCCAGCTTCAAAGCTGTTCATACTCGTTTCATCACCCAACATCCTGATTTCCTCACCTCTAGCAACAAATTGCAACTTGGGAAATTTAGACATAATCAAACTCCAATGGATGTTATTTGGTCCATAAAATAGCTGAGGGTTGATAATTTCTAATGTGTAAATGCGCTCTATCAATCGTATTTTTTATATTTTTACAAATATATGCAATCCTTTGCTGCGAATAATAATCATCTTATCCATTATTGGGTTGATTTTGGCACTGAATCTATAGATTTCACTTTAGGTCAGGCCAAAATTTATGCAGCTTTTCCTAATGCCAGAATGATTTTGAGTCCCTCAAAATTAAAAAAAGGCAATATTCAAGCTCAATCCATTTATTTAAAACAATTTATTGACCAATTCCCACCTAACACCATACATATTTGTCATTTATCTTTCCATAGTTCTCAGACGAAACGATTTGTAATTACCCAAATAAACGACCAATACTTAGTTGGACCCGACAATGGATTTTTGCACTTGACCATGGGCAATGAATTACATAAATCGTTCATTCTTCCTGTGGACAAATTCACAAACAACTCACTCACAGAAGTTTATTTACCTGGAATTAAAATGGCCATTGATGGAAATTTTGACCTAGAAAATATATTTAAGGAAAAAACCATAATGGTTAAATCAAATATGATGCAACCTACAATGAATGGCAACATTGTTAGACTAACTGTTTTGTACAATGACAATAACGGAAATGCATTTTTTAATTTGGATAAAGCCAATTTCGAATTGCTTCGAAAGAATAGAAATTTCATTTTACGGAATCATACATTCAAATTAAACCGTGTTTACGACGATTACGATGATGTTCCAGAAGGTGAAGCACTTTGTTTATTTACCTATGGAAATATTTTGCAGGTTGCGCAAAATGCTGGAAATGCAGCCGATTTATTTGGATTGATTACAGATTCATTTGCCATATTAGAATTTTTTGAATGAAAATACACCGTTACGTAAAAATGACCTTTAAGGAAGAAGGGATAAAACCTTTTTTAGAAGTTTTTGAAAATTCTAAGGAACACATTCGCAATTTTCCAGGTTGTTTGTCGCTTCAATTGATCAACGACATCAATGAGCCATGGGTAATTTGCACTTCCAGTATTTGGGAAAGTGAATCTGCTTTAGAAAACTATAGAAACAGTGAACTATTTTCAAAAACATGGGCAAATACCAAAATTCACTTCAAAGAAAAGGCATTTGCCAAATCTTATAAGTTGTTACATTGGCTGGGATGATTCTACCCATTTTCCAGGATTTAAAATATTCTGCGGATCAAATAGTGTTTTAATTCCTTTCATCAACATCCAATGTGTGCTATCAAAAACCACATCTAAATAAGGTTTTTGAACTAGTCCTACCCCATGTTCCCCGCTAATTGTTCCACCTAATTTTTTACAGAGTTCAAAGATTTCAATGATGCCTTTGGGGATTTCTGTTTCCCATTCCTCATTGGTTAAGTTATCTTTCAAAATATTCACATGCAAGTTACCATCTCCGGCATGTCCATAACATACGGTTCTAAAATTATACTTCTGACCAATTTCTTTTACACCGGTTAATAATTCCGGCAAAGTAGCCCTTGGCACAACTGTATCTTCTTCTTTATAAATACTTTGCTGCTTCACTGTTTCACCAATTGACCGTCTTACTTTCCACCAGTTCTCGGCCATTTCGGCATTATTTGGCATTAGTACTTCAAATGCACCAGCCTCTTCTAATATTGGAAAAATATTTTCAGCATCTGTCATTAATAAATCATAATCCATTCCATCTAATATTACCATTAAATAAAATTGCACATTTTCAGGAATAGGAAAACTTGTTTGGGTGGCTTTCGCTGAAATTTCAACACCGCTTACTTCCATTAATTCTAAACCTGTTGGTAAAATCCCACTCAATAATACTTTATTTACGGCAATTGCAGCGTCTTTGGCATTTTCAAACATGGCCAACATCAATAATTCATGGGCGGGTTTAGGAACAATTTTGACAACTATTTTTGTAATTACACCTAACAATCCCTCACTACCAATAAATAAATGGGTTAAAGAAAATCCGGTAGCATTTTTCAATGTGTTAGCACCTGTCCAAATAATTTCACCTGTTGGCAAAACCACTTCTAAGTTTAATATATAGTCTCGGGTTGTTCCATATTTTACAGCTTTGGGACCACCGGCTCCATGTGCTACATTTCCGCCAATTGTACTTGAACCAAAACTTGCAGGATCCGGAGGATAGGTTAAACCAAATTCTTCCAACGCTTGTTTCAAATGAAAATTAATTACACCCGGCTCAACGGTTGCCATCATATTTTGAGTATCAATATGAAGGATGCGATTCATTTTTTTGGTACTCAAAACCAAACCACCATTCACGGGCAAACAAGCACCCGAAAGGCCGGTTCCCGCACCTCTGGTATAAACGGGAATATTGAATTCGGCGCATAACTTTAGCGTAAGAGAAACTTGCTCAGTATTTTCCGGAAATGAAAGAATTTCAGGCATAAAATGTAGATCCTCCGTATAATCATGAGCAACTTCTTGCAATTCTGTGACATTTTGCGTTACATTTGCCTCACCGAGGATTGTTTTTAAGCGTGAAATAAATTCTGCATTCATGGTATTGTGGGTTTCATGCAAAAGTAATTATCTGCGGTTCATTCTCCTAAAATGGCAAAAAATAGATTCAAATTAATTCTGGTAATCTTTTTCACTATTGCTTATATGCTGAGTGCGTTATTTTGGTGGACAATTGCGTTAACCAGATTACAGGAAAATGACTATAAAAAAGAATTAGAAATAGTAAGATTACATGAAGTTTTATCTGAAAATTGCATTTTAAAATCAAAAATAACAGATCAAATTAACACTTCGAGTTCCTTCTCCTTTGTGTTTAAAAATCAATTGTTTAACGTAGATACAAATCAATTGAAATTGAATTTTATAAAGGAAAAAGTAAACTTTCAAATTCAATATATATTCAATAGGCAACTTAATCGATTCGAGTTACGTCTATTGCACAAAGATGACATTTCTGTGAAACTTCTCCAAAAGTTAGCATGCAAAAAAAGAGCTTGGATTTTGGAAGGAATGACAATGGGATTCATCACAATTTTAATAGGGATCGCCATGTTTGTATACTTAGATCGTGTAGTTAGGCTAAATCAACAGCAAAATAATTTTTTGCTTGCAGTTACACATGAACTAAAAACACCCATAGCCGCGGCAAAATTGGCGCTTCAAACTGCTACCAAACGGCCTGATTCAGACATTGTGTCGAAAATGGTTGTAATGGCGCAATCTAATATATCAAGATTATCGATTTTGGTTGAACAAATTCTCATGGCTACCCGTTTTGAAAACAAATTCACCGAACCTCAAAAGGTTTGGATTCAATTGAATGATTTTCTAAACGGAGTTCTAAAAAACATGGAATTAAAAATTGAAGATACCCAAAGATTAAATATTCAAATCCCTAGTAATTTACAATTTTATGCCGATGAACAAATGCTTTCCACGGTCTTTCGAAATTTGGTAACAAATGCGATCAAATATTCTGAGGGAGAGGGAAATATCAATATTGAATCACATATTAATGACACCCATTTTATTTTAACTTTTACCGACGAAGGCATTGGCATTTCGGAAGTTGAAAAGAAAAATATATTTAAGAAATTTTATAGAGTTGGAGAAGAGAAAACCAGAACTACTCCAGGTTCGGGATTGGGATTATTCTTAGTAAAAAAGATCACTGAAATACATGGTGGCAAAGTAACTGTAGAAAATAACATTCCGAAAGGTTCTAAATTTATACTCGCATTTTCAGCAAAAGACAGCTTATTGGAATGAAGAATTACAGGATATTGCTTGTAGAAGACGAAATTGACTTAGCCGAATTAATTCGGATCAATTTAGAAATTGAAGGTTACAAAGTATTAATTGCCCCGCATGGTGCAATTGCCATACAGAAGTTAAAGACAGAAAGTTTTGATCTGGTAATAATGGATATCATGATGCCCAGTATGGATGGCATTACGGCAACGCAACATATCCGTTTAACAAACAATGATATTCCCATTATGATTCTATCTGCGAGCAATAGTAGTAGAGATAGAATCAACGGTTTGCGCTCTGGAGCCGATGATTACATGAGTAAACCATTTGAATTAGAAGAACTTTTATTGAGGGTTCAGAAATTAATACGAAGAACCCAACAACATTTGCCTAGATTAACTCTTACTGAATATACGTTTGGAGGAAATTACATTGACTTTAATTCATTTAAAGCCATTGGAGTTGAAGGAGAATTTAAACTAACAAAAAAAGAAGCTCAGTTATTAAAATTGTTAATTGAAAAGAAAAACCAAGTAGTTACGAGAGAAGAAATTTTAAAAACTGTTTGGGGATATACTGTATTTCCTAGTACAAGAACCATTGACAATTTCATATTGGCATTTAGAAAATATTTTGAAGCAGATGCCAAGAATCCCTTCTATTTCTTATCACTTAGAGGAGTTGGTTATAAATTTACAGAAACAGGGAATTAATCTATATTATCTTCCTCGATATTGATTGTGCTGCAAACCACGCAGTTGTCCATGCAGCTTGAAAATTAAATCCACCAGTTACGCCATCAACGTCAATCATTTCGCCAATTGCGTAAATATTTGGATAGTTTTTTAAACTCATGTCGCTTTGATTCAGTTCGTTTAAATTGATACCACCAGCAGTCACAAATTCTTCTTTAAAAGTAGTTTTACCTGAAATTGAGAATGGCATTCGAATTAAATTCTCCAAAATTCTATTTATTTCTACCTTTTTTGTTTCCATACAGCGTTTAACAGGATCAACTTTGGCCATAAATAAAATGTATTGCCAAAGCCTATTTGGCAAATCCAATACATGTAAATTATTTAATTGTTTTTTTGGGTTTTCTAAGAAAATATTTTCTAATGCCGACAATGCTTCTGCCTCTGAATCAATTGATAACCAAGAAACTAGGCAATCAAATTGATAGAGTTTTTCAAACAAATCGCGGGCATACCATGCACTGCTTTTCAATACTGCTGGGCCACTTAAACCCCAATGGGTAATTAAAATCGGACCATAATATGGTTGTTTCAATCCGGCAATTTTAATTTTGCCATGTTCAACTGACACACCGGCTAAAGTTGCAAGCTCCTCATTCCTTATATTAAATGTAAACAACGAAGGCACTCCATTTACGGTTGAAATATTGAAATTCTTAAGAAAATTACCTGAATCGTTTTTATTCATCCCCCCAGCGGCTAAAATTAAAAATTTGGCATGAATGGGATGAGCAATATCTTGCAACTGAATTTTACAAGATCCATCTTCTTCTGCCACTACTTCGGTAACCAATGATTTTAAATCAATATCAATGTTCAAGGATTTTGCTTTGCTTTCGAATAAATTCACAATTGTTTCAGACGTGTTTGAAATTGGAAACATTCTGCCATCAGATTCAGTTATTAATTTTACTCCATTGTTTTCAAACCAATTTATTGTTTCCGGCACACCGAATTCTTTAAATAAAGGTTTTAGAAATTTACCACCCCTCGGATAATTATTTGCTAATTCTGAATATGACTCACAATTATGCGTAACATTACAACGACCACCACCACTAACCTTTACTTTAGAAAGTGTTTTCATTGTCTTTTCTAAAATCACCACTTTCGCGGTTGGACAATTCATTTTTATATTAATAGCCGCAAAAAAACCCGCTGCTCCCCCACCAATTATGGCTACATCAATCATCTATTTTACTAATTTATAATTTTTATATTCTCCTACTCTCCAACCAAATTTCTTCTCTATCCAATAAAGCAATTTTGCCTTAAGTCCAAATTTCTTAGAAGCAGGATTCATTGCAAATTTCCAACTAATATTGTCAACCCTATTTTTCATTACAGCAGGATGAGTTTGTTCAAATGGAATTAACGAGTCGATATTGGAATAATCGAATTCATCTGAAATGTTCACATTTTTCTGCATGTAAGCATCGTCGTGCCACAAGCGATGAAACTGCATTTGCTTAATTTGTTGTTGTTTTGGATGTTTTACCCAACCGTAGTGAAAAATGCGGCCATTGGCATTGGCAACGGTTATTTTGGTATCATCTTTCTTTCGGAATCCTTGGGCGTCTTTCCAACTTTTTATTCCTAAGTTATTTCGAATAATTCTAATTTCATGTTTGTACCAACGCCTTGAGTCCCCCAAGAATTCATAAGACCCATAAAAATGCAAATAATCGAATAACAATCCATCTACATGCTTCTTATCCAAATTATCTTCCATTGCCTTTCTGATTTTAGGAAGGTCATCTTCATGGATGCATTCATCGGCTTGAATATAAATCAACCAATCGCTGTCTTTGGCAACTTCGGCAATCGCTTTATTTGTTTCATCCGCCAAAACAGCCCCACCTTCTCTGATATTATCGTTCCAAACCGTATCAATTATTCGCAATTGAGGGATATTAAAACTTTCTATATATGATCTCGTGTTATCCTGGCTTTTACCCACTGCAATAACAATTTCATCGCAAAGCGGCAAAATTGAATGAATGGCTTCTTTCAATGGATAATCGGCTTGAACGACATTTCTGGCAATTGCAAATCCTGAAACTTTCATATTACTGCCAGCGCTCATCTAAAATTGGGGTATAATCAATATCTAATTCTTTAAGCATGGTTTCTACCTCTATGCCAAATTGAATACCGTACTTAGATATTAATGAAACATTCATTTGTTCTTCTATGTCTGAAAAATTAAATAGGACAGAACAGTTGCCAGGGTATTGTTCAACAATATGTTGGATAACCTGATACTTGCCGCCGTCAACTTCTATGGGGGTCATGTCTATTTTTAGTGTTTTCACAAGTTTTTTCTCATCAATGTCTGAAGCGAGTGAAATTGATATGATATTCACTTTGGCATCGCTTCTTTCTGGATTTGGCTCAGTAGTTCCATGAATCACTACAATATAGTCTTTAGATAATAAGTTTTTATTGTTGATATACGTTTTAGAAAACACATTTAATTCAATGTTTCCAGAATAATCAAGGACAGCAAATCGTCCATAAGGATTCCCTTTCTGAGAAATAACCTCTCTGGCATTTGTGATGATGCCCATAATTCTAAACTCAGACCTTTCATTATTTTCGATGGCGTATGAAAGTTCTTTTACTTTTGTTTTCGAAACCATTTGGTATAAGAATTTCATATCATCCAAAGGATGCTTACTCAAAAATACCCCAACCAATTCTTCTTCTTCTTTTAATTCTTGATGGAGAGAAAAAGGTTCTACATGGGGCAATCGGGGCTCTTGAGGTACTGTTGTATCTAGGCCAGCACCGAATAATGAAGTTTGACCACTTATTTTATCTGATTGGATTTTTTGACCTTGTTTGATTGCCAATTCAATTCCAATTCGGCCTTCGTTATCTTCTAATACATATTGCGCTCTATGGTACCTTGTGTCAAAATCAAATACCCCAGATTTCGCCATACATTCTAAATTTCTTTTGTTAACAGCACGCAAATTTACCCTTGACGTTAAATCGAAAATACTTGTATAGGGCCCATTCTTTTCTCTGTCTTGCAATATTTCTAAAACCGCACCTTCTCCAACTCCTTTTACGGCATTCAAACCAAATCTAATTTCATTGTTTTTGGTTACAGTGAAGGCAGATTTACTTTCGTTTAAGTCAGGACCTAACACTTTAATTCCCATTCGCTGGCATTCTTCCATATAGAAAGTGATTTTTTTAATATCACCCATATTGCTTTTAAGAACTGCAGCCATATATTGCGCTGGATAATTTGCTTTTAAATAGGCAGTTTGAAATGCAATAACCGCATAACATGTTGAATGCGATTTATTAAAAGCATATTGAGCAAATTCTTCCCAGTCACTGTAAATTTTTTCTAAAACTTTATCTGCAAATCCTTTTTCTTTGGCACCAGACATAAAATCAGCCTTTAAATCGTCAATGAGTTTTTTATCTTTCTTACCCATTGCTTTTCTTAATACATCGGCTTTACCTTTAGAAAATCCTGCCAATTTCTGACTCAATAGCATTACCTGTTCTTGATAAACCGTAATACCATAAGTCTCTTTCAGATTATCTTCCATTTCCGCTAAATCGTATTCAACGGGTTTTCTGCCATGTTTACGATCAATAAAATCTGGAATGTATTTCATAGGACCTGGCCTATACAATGCGTTCATTGCAATTAAATCACCAAACTGGGTTGGCTTTAAATCGCGCATGTGTTTTTGCATGCCGGGACTTTCAAACTGAAACACACCATTGGTTTCACCCCGTTGAAACATTTCATATGTTTTGAGGTCATCTAATGGTATTGAATCTAAATCAATTATTACGCCAGCTGTTTCTTTAATAAGATTGATGGCATCTTTCATAATTGACAAAGTACTTAATCCCAAAAAGTCCATTTTCAATAAACCAGCTTTTTCAATTTGATTTACGTCATATTGAACTTGCATCCATTGAGAATCTTTGCTTTTTGCTACAGGTACTACTTCATCAATATCTCTTGGGGCAATGATAATTCCACAAGCATGAACTCCTGTATTTCTTACCGAACCTTCTAACTTTTCTGCATCTCTTAATACTTGAGCAGCTGGTTCGTTACTTTTATAAATTCGCTGAAGTTCTTTGATATTATCTAGTTCTTCAACTTTTAAGTTTTTAGAGTCATCCTTGGCTAATTCCACCAAATCGCCATGTAACATGGTTTTGAAATTTAGGTTTCCTGGAACTAATTTTGCCAATCTATCGGTTTGAGGCAAAGGATATTGCAATACCCTCCCTACATCGCGAATGGCACTTTTTGCAGCCATTGTACCATAGGTAACAATTTGAGCAATACGGCGTTCCCCGTATTTTTTTGCAACATATTCAATAACCCTGTCTCGTCCCATGTCATCGAAGTCAATATCGACGTCGGGCATACTCACCCTTTCAGGATTCAAGAAACGCTCAAAAAGTAGGTCGTACTTAACAGGATCAACATTTGTAATACCCAAGCAATATGCTACCAAACTTCCGGCAGCAGAACCACGACCAGGACCAACCCAAACACCCATATCTCTTGCAGCCGTAGTAAAATCCTGAACAATCAAGAAGTAACCTGCAAAACCTGATTGACGGATGGTGTTTAATTCAAAATTCAGTCTTTCTTCAACATTACCAGGTATAGAACCACCATAACGCTTCTTACATCCCTCAACAGCCAAATGAGTGATATAATCATTCTGCGATTGAAATCCATCGGGAATCACATAATGGGGAAGTACAATATCACGAGCCAATTGTGGAGGAACAATAGAATCAATTAACTTATTGGTATTGTCTAGTGCTTCGGGAATGTCTTTAAACAACTCTGCCATTTCGGCTTGTGTTTTAAAGAAAAATTGTTCATTGGGGAAACCAAAACGAAAGCCTTTTCCGCTTTCTTCATTGGTTGCCTTTGGTGTAGATTGAAATTCAGAAGTATTGATGCACAACAAAATATCATGGGCATTGGCATCTGATTCATCAATATAGTGAGAATCGTTGGTGGCAATAATTGATACATTATATTTTTTCGCAAATCGAATCAATACTTGATTAATATCTTCTTGAGAAATACCCGTATTATCAATATTCTTAAGATTGTGGCGCTGAAGTTCAACATAAAAATCATCGCCAAATAACTCATGCCATTCTACAAATAATTTTTCAGCTTCTTCTTCAGATTTGAATAAAATAGCCTGAGGGATTTCTGCACCTATACAACAAGAAGTACAAATTAATCCTTCAGAATATTGACGAATAAGCGACTTATCTATCCTAGGATATTTGCTATAATATCCTTCCAAATACCCCAAAGAGCAAAGTTTTGCCAAATTCTCATACCCTTTTTGATTTTTGGCGAGAAGCAATTGATGGTAACGCTTATCTTTTTTGCCTTGTCCAAATGTTTTTTGAAAACGATCTTCAACCAAATAAAATTCACATCCAATAACAGGCAAAATTCCTTCAGATTTTGCTGCTTGATAAAATTCAAAAGCACCAAACATGTTTCCATGATCGGTAATTGCAACGGCTGGCATGCCGTCGGCTTTTGCTTTTTTCATTAACTTTTTAATATCCGCAGCGCCATCAAGCAACGAATATTGAGTATGAACATGTAGATGTGAAAATGTAGGCATAAATAGTTATCGAAAATACAATTTTCGCAACTCAAAAAAGATATATGTGGACAATTTTGGAGAAATAAATATTTGCAAAAAATGCAATTAATTATTGTTTTATTTCGTATTGAATCGTGTCACCAGATACCCTATCTTTGGTAAAGGGAACCATCCACATCAATTCATTGTTCTTAAACATTCCGTGTTCTTTTATTTCACCAAACTCGTAATAAGCTTCATAAAATCCATTGAAATAAGACTCTCCTGTTTTGTGATCTGAACCTTTTTCAAAATGCGACATTCTTTGTCCATTGGGATAATAATTTTCTTGCCACAATTCAATTCCTTTTCCATTGAACTTGTAAACTGAAATTAGTTCACCAAATTTATTGTATTGCAAATCGTAACAAACGGTATCAGCCAAAAAGAACTTCTTTTCTTGTACTTTTCCGTTCTGCATTTTTACAACATTTACAAGTGCTTGGTCAATATCTACCAAACTATCCAAAACACTTTCTGGGAATTTATAAGGCTTTGCTGCCAAAGGGTCAACATGATTGCATGAATAAGTAGCAAACATACTCGCCAATACAGCGAATAAAACAATTTTTTTCACAGTACAATTTTAATACTTTATTTCTAGTGAGCAATGATTAATCTTAAATTCCATCGATTTTTTATGGTTGTGGATTTGTTGTTTTAAACTGAACAACTTTTCCAATTAATTTTGTGATGTGTTTTTAAAAGAGCTGCAATTATTTAATTTCAAAAATCACGAAAGTGCGCGATTTGTTTTTTCAGACAAAATCAATGCAATTACTGGGAATAATGGCGCTGGAAAAACCAATGTTTTGGATGCAATTTATATGTTGGCAAATGCAAAAAGCTACTATAACAGTATTGATCAACAGATTATTCAATTCAACAAAGATTTCTTTACAGTTTCAGGGAAATTTGAAGAAACTAACCCATTTGATTTGATCATCAACTTTGGAAAAGACACCAAAAAAACAATAAAAAAGAACGGCAAGGTCTTTAAGAGAATTATTGATCACATTGGTAGCATTCAAACTGTTTTCATTACCCCAAATGACATTTCATTGATTTACGAGGGAAGTGAAGAACGCCGAAAATTTTTAGATTTTACAATAAGCCAACTCGATAATATTTATTTAAAAAATTTGGTAGAGTATAGAAAAGTAATTGACCAGCGCAATAGCTTTTTGAAAACGAATCAAAATCATTTTATCGATGAAGTTTTACTTGACAGTTATAATTTTAAACTCATTCCAATAAGTAGGGCAATTTATCAAACCCGCAAACTTTTCTTAGAGGAATTTGTTCCCTTTTTCAATCAAGCATATCAAGAGATTAGTCGTTCATCGGAAAATTGCAATATCAAATACAAAAGCAAATTAGAAGAGATAGATATTGATGTTTTGCTCCAACAAAACTTGCGAAATGACATTGCGGCGCAACGAACTACCGATGGAATTCACAAAGATGATTTGGAATTTTTAATCAATGATATTCCAATTCGAAAATTTGGTTCACAAGGTCAAATTAAAACATTCGTTATTTCCCTTAAAATTGCACAATACGAATATTTGAAATCCAAAACGGGAAACAATCCTTTGTTATTATTGGATGATATTTTTGAAAAAATAGATGAGTCACGCTCAAATGAACTCATGAAAATGGTTTGTTCCGATAGATTTGGTCAAATTTTCGTATCCGACACCAATGCGGAACGAGTGAAAAGTCATTTCCTACCGCATGGTATTGATTGTAAGTTTATTGAGATTTAATCTCACATAAACATTCCAATCATCAAATCCATATCGTGGTATTTGATTCCAAATTTATCTGCAAGACTTTTATTTGTTAAACTACCGCGGTACAAATATGTACCTTTTCTAATTCCGGGCTTTAGTCGTAGAAAATCAGCAAATCCTCCAGCCTGAGCCATTTCATCTAACATTGGTGTGAAAACATTGCTTAACGCATAGCTTGCTGTTCTACTGACCCTAGAAGCAATATTTGGAACACAATAGTGAATTACTTCATGCTTTTTAAAAACTGGCTTTTCATGGTTGGTTAATTCTGAAGTTTCAAAGTTTCCACCCCTGTCTATTGCAACATCAATTAGTACACTATTGGGACGCATGTTCATGACCATTTCTTCAGAGACAACAACAGGACATCTGGCAGTATTTCCGGCAAGTGCGCCAATCACTACATCTGCTCTTTCTAGTGCTGATTTTAAAACAATGGGTTGAATGGTACTGGTATACAAATGAAACCCGAATGATTTTTGAATTCTTCTTAAACGATACATGTTATTATCGAAAATTTTGACATTTGCACCCAATCCTAAAGCAGCTTTGGTAGCAAATTCACCAACTGCACCAGCCCCAATTACCACAACTTGAGTAGGAGGAACTCCAGCAAATCCGCCAAGAAGTTCACCTTTTCCAATATGGGTATTATTGAGATATTCAGCAGCAATCAAAATAGAGGCAGTGCCTGCTATTTCGCTCATTGCGCGAATAATTGGAAGCGCCCCTGAATCATCCTGTAAAAACTCATATGCCATGGCATTGATTTTTTTATCCATCAATTTTTTAAGTAAAACGGCATCAAGTTGATTGATTTGCAAGGCTGATATAAGCAACTGACCAGGTTTCATGAGGTCAATTTCTTTTGATGTAGGTGGGTCAATTTTCAAAATTGAGTCACATGCAAAAACTTGCGTTATATCTGAAGTGATTTCGGCACCTGCTTCACTAAATTGGTGATCTGAAAAATTAGCATTTCTGCCTGCTCCTGATTCTAAAACAATACGATGACCATTTTCACTCAAAAACTTCACTGCCGCTGGCGTTAATGGTACACGATTTTCTTGAAAAGTAGATTCTTTAGGAATTCCAATAGAAACCGAATGATTATTAAAAGAAATGGCAATAGATTTTGTTTGAGTTTCGGGTAATGTTTCTTGAAGATTTCCGAACATTTGGTTAGGCATAACTAATTTTTAATTTTATGTATGAATTAATTGTCAGAAATTCTAAAAATAGATAAATTCTGACCTAGTTTTCCACAAATATAACATAAATTAAACATAGTTAGAGCGTTGATTTTATTGAGTTTTCGAAAATAATTCGTAAATTGTGCCACAATTGGAACATTAAAGAAGAGATGATTTTAAAAAATGCAATAAAATTTTGTGTAATGGCCTTGACGGTAGGTATTGCAAATGGACAAGCTCCAATAATGCCTGTAACTGCTTCAAATAGCATTGGTAGGATTGATAGTTTAACTTTCGAATTATTGAGCTCAATTCCTAGCCATAATCCAGTTAAAGCCATTCCAACAAACTACATAACAAAAACAAAATTTGAAGAAGACGTTAAAATGATGGGAACTACCATTCCCATGGATTTTCACTACTTGGTAGAACGTCAAATAAAATATTTAATGGGTTTTGGCGAATCATATTACAATATGATTCACGAAAGAATGAATTTATATTTCCCAATTTTCGAAGAAATTTTAGATAGAAACTCTTTGCCCGTTGAATTGAAATACGTTTCGGTAATTGAATCAAATTTGAATCCCAATGCTGTTTCTTGGTGCGGGGCTACTGGCTTATGGCAATTCATGCCCTACACTGGCAAATCAATGGGAATGAAAATCAATTACAACCTCGATGAACGTAAAAGTATCTTAACCAGTACCCAAAAAGCAAGTGAGTATTTTAAAAATTCTTACTTTCTATTCGACGATTGGTTGATGAGTATTGCTTCCTACAATTGTGGACCTGGAAACATCAACAAAGCAATTAAAAGAGCAGGTGGCGGAAAGAAAACGTATTGGCAAATTTTACCTTACTTACCTAAGGAAACACAAAACTACGTGCCTAAATTTATTGCCATGGCCTATGTGTTAAATTTCACTGAACACGCTTATAATGCAAATCATAATAATTCAAGCGCAATTTTAGTACCTACCAAAATTGACACTACCCTTCATTTAGGAAAAGTTTGCACGTTTATTGGTCATAGTCATGAAGAAATAATTCACGCAAACCGTGAATTATTAACCCAAAACACTGGTGTAGCCACGAACAACACCGTACTTATGCCATATGAAGCGAGTATGAGTTTTGTTGAGAATTTAGATAGTGCTACCGAATTTGCAATTGCTGGCTCTCCATATAACTACTATTCAAATTACAGAACTTCTAGTAGGTATGTGCGTCAAAGCAGAAATGACAGAAACGCAGCAAAATTGAGTAAGAAAAGTTCTAAGCGACATATTGTTAGACGTGGACAAACACTTCACTCAATTGCAAAAGAAAATGGTTTAACTGTTGCAGAATTGAAAGCAATGAATAATTTAAGTTCTACGAAAATTGCCGTGGGAACTAAAATTAAGCTTTCAAAACATAAGAAACACAGATCTAGAGGTAAACACAAAAGAAATTACAGATAAATCTATGAATATTTTCAAATATTCTACCCTTTCTATATTTGCTTTTATTGTAAGTAGTTGTTTTATTTCCTGTACTCAAGATCAAGACAATAGCAACAACTTTATTCAGGCTAAATCTGCAAATATTTCGGTTTACACTAATGAAAATGACGAATCGGCTATAACCAGCTTTATTGATCAGCATGCTTTAAAAGACACACATTTGCCAGTTGATGATCGTTATGAATCGTCATTGAATTATGTTGTTACTGCGCCTAAATCAAATGAAGAAGTCAACCAAAATGAACGAATCTTGGTATTCTTCAATCACGACGAAACAATTGGCAATAGCGGTCGAATTCCCTCAAAAAATGAAGTTTCCTTTAAAAATGACTTTAATGGAAAATTGTATGAAAATGTTTGGGGCCTTGGACAAAAAGTTTTGGTCATTGATTTAGATCAGGAAATGGATGCTTGGCTACAACAAAACTTCGCCAAACTTGAAAAAGCACTCATCCAAATTAATTATGATTTAGGATTAAATGGTGTTGAGGGATATTTCCCAAAAACCAATATTTCACAACGTAAATATTCAGATAGCCTTGAAAATTTATTGATGACAAATTATGGTTTTGGTATTGACATACCAAATAATTTCAGAATTGTTCAAGCAGATTCACAGTTTGTTTGGATAACAAATATTCAAATGGATAATGGCTTTGAATCTATTATGATTAACATCTTTAACAATCAAATTGATTACAGCAAACTTGACGAATTGATTGAAAATAGAAACCTATTTACACATCAATATCTTCATAACGATGAAGGCACACAAATTTCTGTAAGTGAAAGCGGTGCATATAATCCTAAATTGGATATAAATACTTACACAAATGCAAACAAGCAATCCTATCATCAGTTTTTAGGATGGTATACTGAAATGGGAACCTACAGAAGAGGTCCATTTGGTAGATATTACTATCAGAACAAATCCAATCAAACCATTGCCGTGGATTGGTTTTGCAATGGACAAACTAATTTTAATTGCTCAGCATCAAAATTAACAAGTATTGCAACTTCTTTCAGATTAAAGCAATGAAAAGGATTGTAATTTTCGCTTCTGGCAGCGGCAGTAACGCTGAAAATATTTACCACCAATTTACCAATGAAAACATTGAAATTGTTGCCATTTTCTGCAACAATGGGAAAGCTGGAGTGATTGAAAGAGCGAATCGTTTAGAAATCCCTTTGGTACTATTTAACCGCAACGACTTTAACAACACCGATGTTGTTGACCAACAATTACTAAGCTACAAACCCGATTTAATTGTATTGGCTGGTTTTTTATGGAAAATTCCAGAAAGATTAATAGCTTTATTCCCAAATAAAATCATCAACATACACCCTGCTCTCCTTCCTAATTATGGAGGAAAAGGAATGTATG
>CANFVI010000009.1 GCA_947450405.1 Flavobacteriales bacterium | reverse complement strand
TCAAAATCCAATACCAAAGCGTCTTTGATACTCCATTGACTTAATATTCTATTTTGTGCATCGAAAGTAAATTTAAACAAAGCCGAATCTACCAAAACACCCTTGTCAAAAATCAACGTTTTAGATTCTTTCACATTGTAACAAGTTACGGTTGGAAGAGGTCCTTGTTCTACTGTTTTTTTAGTATCGTCACCACAAGAACCCAAGGTTCCTAAAAGGAATACACTTAAAAAAAGATTTAATAAATTATTTTTCATTGCTATAATAAAACGAAATTAACCTAATTTTATTCTAATTACCAATTATCTCAACACATACAACGCCACATTTTCAACGTGATGTGTATGGGGAAACATATCTACAGGTTGAATTTTCACCAAATCGTATTTTTCGCTAAGCAACTTGCTATCGCGGGCTTGCGTAGCAGGATTGCAACTTACATAAACAATTTTCTTTGGTTCAGCATCAAGCAATCTTGCAACTACACTTGGGTGCATTCCGTCCCTCGGAGGGTCAGTAATCACAACATCAGGTTTACCATGTTCTGAAATGAATTCCTCAGTTAAAATGTCCTTCATATCTCCTGCAAAAAAGATACAATTTTCAACCCCATTCATTTTGGCATTTTCTTTTGCATCAATAATTGCTTCTTCTACATATTCAACACCCACAACCTTCGAGGCCTTATCGGCAACATAAATAGCGATACTGCCAGTACCGGTATATAAATCATACACCAATTCAGAACCTGTTAATCCAGCAAAATCTTTGGTAATATCATATAACACTTCCGCTTGTTCACTATTCGTTTGGAAAAAGCTTTGTGCTTGAATTTTGTAGATTTTATTCCCTAATGTTTCAGTCAAGTAAGGCACTCCGTCGAACAATTGAACTTCTAAGCCTTGTAATGTGTCATTCCGTTTTTCATTGATTACATACATCAATGAAACTACGTTATCAAATGAATTTTTAACATAATTCATAAGCTTTTGAATGGCATCTTCATCGTTTTTGTGGAAAGACAATACAATCATCCACTCCCCTTTTCTATTACAACGCACCAAAAGATTACGCATTAATCCTTCTTGGGTAATTAAGTCGAAGAAAGAAATTTGATTTTCAAGGCAAAAAGCATGAATACCACGCTGAATTTCATTTACAAATTCAGGCATCAAATGGCAATAATCAATATCTAAAACCTTGTCAAATCTACCTGGAATATGAAATCCCAAAGCCTTGGGTTTGTCACTTTCAGATTGCTCCAATTTATTAAATGTAGTAACCCAAGCCTTATCGCTAAAAGTTAAATCAAGTTTATTCCTATATGCTGTTGTTTTGGCACTACCAACAATAGGCATTACTGCAAATCCAGATATTCCACCAATTCGCTCCAAATTATCAATCACTTGTTGCTGTTTAAAAGCAAGTTGATCGGCATAACTTAAATGCTGCCATTTGCATCCACCGCAAACGGTAAAATGCGAACAAAACGGCTCAATTCTTTTCTCTGATTTTTTATGGAATTTTAGAATTTTACCTTCCTGAAAACTCTTCTTTTTTACAACAACCTGAACATCAACAACGTCACCAGGTGCCGCAAATTTTACAAATACTACCTGATTGTCAGTTCTGCCTATACAGTGTCCCTCAGCCCCTGCCGCCGTTATTTCAAGTTGATCAATCAGCTTGAATTTTGCATTTCTTCTGCCCATTAATTTTTCATTTTAACTGCAGACGACAATAACTTCAAAAAGTCTGCAGGTGGCAAATAACCAGCTTGATTATCGCGCTTATCGTCTTTATCTGGATTGAACCAAAAGTAAGTAGTAGGGAAACCACCAGATTCACCATAGCCTAACCAAAGCAACAAAGTTCTTCCATCCATTTTTCTATCTCCAAACTGATAGGTTTTTTCAACTTCTGGATTGAATTTCACACAAACGAAATTCTTGTTTAAGTCAGCTATTACATCGGCATTCTTATACGTTTCACGATCCATTACTTTGCACCAACCACACCACTCGGTATAGGCATCAACCAATAAAATTTTCTTTTCCTTTACTGCAATTTTATATCCTTCCTCAAAACCATACCATTTTAATTCTTTGGTAGGTTCTTCTTTAGTAACTGGTACTTTATCCATTGATGTAGTTGCAGTTACCTCAATTTTTTTCTTTTGAGGGACAGTTTTTCTTTTTGCTTTTTGAGCAGTTAAAGCATTGCAAAGAAGCACAAGTGCTGCAATGAAAGTTATATTTCTAATTTTTAACATTTTAATTTTTTAATTTTGTTTTAAAACTAATATCTAAGGCCTTTACGCTGTGAGTCAAATATCCCAAACTAATATAAGTAACGCCAGATTCAGCATATTCTTTTATGTTACTTAAAGTAATTCCACCAGAAGCTTCTGTTTCACACTGACCATCTATAATTTTAACTGCTTCTGAACACAATGAAGGATTAAAATTATCAAGCATAATTCGATCGACCTCTGCAACCAATGCTTCTTTTACTTCATCTAAATTTCTAGTTTCAACTTCTATCTTTAGATCTAAGTTATTCTCAGTTAAATATTTTTTTGTTTTAGCTACCGCAGTTGTAATACCACCCGATGAATCAATATGGTTATCTTTTAACATAATCATATCATACAAACCTATCCTGTGGTTAAACCCACCACCCATAGTAACTGCCCACTTTTCAAGAATTCTTAATCCCGGGGTAGTTTTTCTTGTATCGAGCAATTTTACTGAAGTATCCTTAACAAGATCAACCACCACCCTAGTTTGGGTAGCAATACCCGATAAACGTTGTAATAAATTCAGCATCAATCTTTCACCTTTCAATAAGGATTGAGCATTCCCTGAAGCTTTTGCCAAAATAGTTCCTTTCGAATAAAAATGACCATCTTCTGCCAAAATTTCAAATTCAATGGATGCATCTATTTCCGAAAAAACCAAGGCTGCCAATTGTAATCCCGCAACCACACCATCGTCTTTTAAAATCAAAACCGAATTTGCAATTGCGGTTGAATCTATAGAGGCTAATGAGGAAAAATCACCGTCTCCAACATCTTCGGATAACCAAGTTTGAATTTGATTTTTTAGGGAATTAGATTGAAAATCTATCATGAATAAATATAAGTTCAAAAATAAAGTCTAAACTTGATAAGAGCACGATTTATAAGAAAAAATCAATCCTCAAAATATAAATAACTCAAATTAAAATGTTAATCCTTCATAATTTTACCTACCAAGGTTGTACCATCCAATAATGTTACTGAACATGCATAAAATCCGGGTTTTAGATGTTCCACATTTAATTCCAATTTCCCAAACTGTGGTTCGGACGAATAAAATAATTCCAAGGGTATAACTTCCCCCTGTATTGAAACCAAATAAATATTTCTTACCATTGAAGCCAATAAATTGACAATTACTTTGCCTGTTGTTGGGTTTGGATAACATTGCAATTCAAGATTTTTGATGTAAGACATACTTGCATTTTCGCAGTTACAGTGGTGATAACCCAATGAATCAAACATATCTTTCGGATAAGAAATCCATTCTGTTGTGGGATTAAAATAGGAAGTTGGATTTATTGCCTTTTGAATTCCACTTTCGTTTGAATCGAGACCATGGGTAATCCAAGATTTTCGAATCAACGTCCTATCCATAGAATACCAATTTCCTTCACCCAAATATGGGTATTTATCTGTCCAACAAGGGTTTGGTTTATCTCCAATTTTTCCAAAAATATCAACGGCCACGTATTTCCCTGTTTGGGCATTATATTTTTCTAGGGACAAAGCGTCATCTCCATTAAAACTCATTGAAAAATTGAAGCTATCTGTATTTCCTAAATACAATGTTGCCTTCTGTTTTAAAACACTCACAACCGGTGTATCTAGTCCAACTTTAGTAATATCTTGTTTGTCAATTACCAGAACGATTGTTTTTTTTGAGGGTATAAATCCCATTAATTTATGGCTTAAAGCAAATGAAAATTGGGAAGAGCCATTTGGCCAACGCACAATTCGATATTGATTGAGATTGACCATTTTATTGGTCGGATTATAAATTTCAAGTGCTTTGTTATTTCTTGAACCTTCAACGTATTCCGAAAAAAAAATTTCCGAACATTTAGGGATGTTCTGACCCTTTAGATTTGCTATATTCCATAAACAAACCACCATTACCACACCAAATCTCCACTTCATAATCTTACAAATGTCCCCCGAAAAAACCAAATTAATTTCAAATTCCGCGGAATTCACAAATCATATTGGAATTATTATTTAAAGAAAAGTTATCAGTTAAAATGGTATATTTCATAAAATCGGGCGTAATTTTGCAACTTGAATAATTCAGCAATAGACGAAGAAGAGTTACCTAACGAAGAATCGTGGTTTGAACATCATGCATTTATTGTAGACAAAGGACAAGAACCTTTGCGCATTGATAAGTGGTTACAAGCACGCATTGCAAATGCAACACGATCAAAAATACAGGCAGGTATTGAAGCTGGCTGTGTGTTGGTTAATGATAAGCCCATAAAAAGCAATTACAAAGTAAGGGGCCTAGACGATGTGCGCGTGGTACTGTCTGAACCTCCTCGCGATACTGAAGTTTACCCTGAAAATATTCCACTTGAAGTTAAATATGAAGATACCGACATATTAATCATCAACAAAAAGGCGGGAATGGTTGTACATCCAGGTTGCAACAATTATTCTGGAACATTGGTAAATGCATTGGTTTATCATTTTGGAAACTTACCCCAACAAAATGAAAACCATAGACCAGGTTTGGTGCATAGAATTGACAAAGACACTTCGGGTTTATTGGTTATTGGCAAAAATGAATTTGCGCTAAGTTTTTTAGGAAAGCAATTCTTTGATCATAGTATAGACCGAAAATATTGGGCTTTAGTTTGGGGCGAACCCGCTGAAGAATCAGGTACCATAAGAGGTTATTTGGCACGCGACCCTGCCGACCGAAGAAAATCTAAGCATTATACTGATCCTGAAATGGGAAAAGAAGCCATTACCCATTATAGAATCATCGAAAAATTCTATTTCCTCACCTTGGTTGAATGCACGCTTGAAACAGGAAGAACCCATCAAATTCGCGCCCATTTCACAGCAATTGGACATCCATTATTCTCCGACGAAATGTATGGTGGAAATGAAATAAGGAAAGGCACTTCATTGGCTAAATTCAAGAGTTTTATTCAAAACTGTTTTACAATGATGCCTCGACAAGCGCTTCATGCAAAAGAATTGGGATTCATTCATCCAACTACAAAAGAATATGTGTTTTTCGATAGTGAATTACCTCCTGATTTCGCAGGTATTTTAGAAAAACTTAGAAATTACGTCAAAGCCAATCTCGGTGAATTAACCATTGATAGATAACAAAAAAGCCTTCGTAAACGAAGGCTTTTTTGTTATGATACATTTATAATTTATTCGTAACTCAATTCAATTTCATTGCTTCTTGGCACTGATTGGCAAGTTAGCACATATCCCTGTTCAATTTCTTTGTCGCTCAATCCTTCTCTCTCCAACATATGCAAATGGCCTTTAGAAACTTTTGCACGGCAAGTAGTACAAACACCCACAGTACAACTGTATGGAGGATCAATACCTTGTTTCATTGCGGCATTCAAAATAGTTGTGTTTGAATCACATGTAATTGTGTGGGTTTTTCCATAAACCTTCATGGTAATATTCGCAGTTCCGCTAAATGCAGCATCTGCAGCAGATTCCTCAACTTGTGGCGTTGAACTTACAGGTGCAGAAAAATATTCTATATGGATTTGATCATTAGAAACACCAATTTGTGTCAATCCTGTTTTCACCACTTCCATCATTGGACCTGGTCCACAGGTATAGTAGAAATATTGATCATACGAACCTCCTATTTTTTGCTTTACGATATTGGCAATTTTATCGGTGGTTAGCATCCCTTTCAAACCAAACCATGTAAATGGTGCTTGGTCGTAATTATGAATTACTTTAAATCTGGATCCGAATGTTTTTTCCATATCGGCCAATACCTGCTTGAAAATAACAGAATCTGGATTTCTATTGGCATAAACAAGGGTAACATTGCTATTGCTTTCTTTATGAAGAACCTCTTTTGCAATTCCCATTAACGGGGTAATTCCACTACCACCACCAAACAATACATAATTTTTTGCTTTTGAAGGATCAATTTCTACAATGAACTTACCCATAGGCGGCATCACTTGAAGTGTATCTCCTTCTTTAATTTGGGTGTTCAAATAAGTACTCATTTTTCCCTTTTCAACCATTTTTACAGTAACTGCCGGATCGACATCTACCTCAGAAAAGGTGCATAGAGAATAGGATCTTCTCACCTTTTCGCCATTTATTTCGGCATCAAAAGTTAAATATTGGCCCGCTTTATAGGCAAATGTTGATTTCAAAGATTCTGGAACTTCAAAATAAAAAGTTGTTGCATCGGCAGTTTCTTTAACTGCCTTTTTTACAACCAATGGAAAAAAACCTTCACTCATTATTAATGCAAAATTACGCCGATTTTTCCAATAAAAAAGACATGTGCATTAAAGGTTTTAATAAAATGATTTTTCTAAACGAATTTGCAAGTTCAAATGATCGACGCATTTTTTACACCAATTCCTGAAAATTTATGGGCTCCTATGAAAGGGAAGAACCAATTTATTGGAGGGAAAATCAAACTTTATTCAACTGCCTTTCCTAAACTCAAGAAAACACAAATTGCAATTATCGGATTGGGGGAGTCTTCAGATTTATTCAGGAAATTCTTTTATCAATTAACTTGGAGGTTTGGAAATTTAGAAATTGCCGATTTGGGCAATTTGGTAGAAACCAAAGATGAAACACAGCGTCAGTTTGCCTTGAGTGAGGCCATGGGAGAACTCATGAATTTAAACATTACTGTACTTGTCATTGGAGGAAATAAAAACCTCACGTTTGCGCACTACAAGGCTTACAGACAACACAGTGAACCCGTTGAAATTGTAAACATTGCGCCATCTATTGATTTTGAAGAAGGAACCCCATTGCGTCAAATATTAATAGACAAACCTTCGAATTTATTCAATATAGATTTTGTTGGAACTCAGGGATATAACATTACAGAAAACACATCTAGCCTTTTAGAAAAAATGTATTTCGAAAATCACCGTTTGGGTGAAGTTCGAACACATATTGAAGAAACAGAACCTATTTTAAGGAGCTCGCATTTAATGATGTTCGATATGAATTCTTTGCGAATTTCAGACGCCCCGGGCACCACTGAAAAATCACCAAATGGACTTTACGCAGAAGAAGCTGCTAGAATAGCAAGGTATGCTGGAGTTTCAAACAAATTAAGTTCTGCTTTCTTTTATGGTTTAGACGAAATCCAATTAGACCCTGCTTCACATCAACTTCTTTCGCAAATGGCATGGTATTTCATTGATGGATATATTACTAGATACTATGACCATCCTGAAACTAACCATCCCGAATTTATCATTTACAGAAATAAGTTAGAATCTACTGGTCACGAAATCACCTTCTATAAAAGTAGAAAAAGCAACAGATGGTGGATGGAAATACCTCATCCCTATGAAGGAAAAACCTTTTTCATAGGTTGCTCATATCGCGACTACGAAATGGTATGCAATGGTGACATGCCCGACCGTTGGTGGAGGGCATATCAACGCTTGATGTAATTGATTTTGTGTAGGATTATTGCCGCTAATATTTAACATCATTAACGATGATAAATAGAGCCTTTTTCAAAATCATAGGAACCGAATACGCCGATTGCCCCATCTGAAAAGTTGGTTGACAAAACAAGCGGCTCTGAAAATGGACTTGGATCAGCACCTCCAGCATAAAATTCTTGGGTTTTATAAAATTCTGCATACGCTTTATCCATTGTATAAAACGCACCTTGAACAGATATCAATTTCAATGGTGCATCTTCAGCAAATACGCTTTGGTTATTGAAAATATTAATCACCCCTGAATTGCTCCCTTGAATAATACTGCTATTTACATCTTGTTTAAATACAACTTCTTGTGCTATTTGAAACTTATTTTCAATAGAGTCAACAACTTGCATAGATGCATAAAAGTTAGTACTTAAATTACCAGTATATTGAAAATTCTGCAACAATGGGGTTTCAGAATACATGCCACCTGTGGGTCCAGAACCTATATCATTTGATGTACCAAATTCATAATATGTCATTTTCAATTTAGACAAATCTGGTTTTGGCGGTACTTGTGAAGTTGCATAATACACTTTTCCATTTGCAAGGGTAACAATAATTTTATAACTATGAAGTGAAGTAATTTGAAAACTCGTTGTATCAGCTCGATACACCCCATTTGTAGAATTTAGAGATAATTTTATTGAATTCGCAACAGTTAAATCAACTAATTCAACTTGTGCATCTAGAATATATTCATCTGGCTGATTTGCAGAAACACCCCAATATGGTTTAGTATAACTTAACTGTGCATATATGTATTCACTCTTTGGCGAAATCAAACACATAATGACAGGTTTTTTAACGAAAACCGGTGGTTCAACTAATGCGGTTCTTTCGCATGATGAAATTATCAATGTAAATAAAGACAGTATTCCGATAGTTAAAATTTTGTTTTTCATAAAATTCTTTTGACTATTAATTTATTTAAATTTAAACGACCAACTTAGTGAAGGTATTACAGGAAATAAGGTTATTTTCCTCAATAAATTTACCCCATCAACATTGCCTCCAAAATAAAAATATGGATTGGATCTGTTATAGGCATTGTACAAACTAAATTCCCATGTCCTTGTCCCCCTTTTCAATGGTGTACTATATCGAACGCCAATATCTAATCTGTGATATGGTTCCATTCTAAAACTATTCCTTGCTCCAAAATCAATTTGAGAATTGGAAGAATTAAAGTTTGGATTCCAAATTGCGGGATAGTTTGACATTTGATGAGAATTTGCAACCATTGTCCCTTGAGGAATTGAAATCGCGTTACCAGTGCCATAAACCCAAGTTGCAGAAATTGACATTCTCTTGTCTATTTTATATATGCCAACCAATGAAATATCATGACGTCGGTCATATTTAGCATAAAATGGTTTTCCTCCATTCAAATCATCAAATTGTAAGGTTGTCCAACTCAAAGTATAGCCTATCCAACCACTAAATTGACCCATTTGTTTCTGCAAAAACAATTCTGTTCCATAGCTTGTTCCCTTTCCCGATGTTACCAATTGCTCCCAGCTTCTCGAATCGGCGGTTGCCGAAGGATCTAAATTGTCTGACAAAAACGAGGAACTCCCATTCTTGTATTGAAGCATATTTTGCATTGTTTTATAATATCCCTCAATATTCAAACTTATTCCTCCCTTAAAATCTTTAGCAAAACCCAATGCAAATTGCTCACTCTTCATTGGCTTTAAATTTTCAGTTGCTGGTACCCACAAATCTGTTGGCAAGCTTATTCCAGAACTGCTCAATAAATGCATATACTGATTCATTAAAGAATATGCAAATTTTATTGCTTTGTCTTTTGATAAATTGTATGAAAATGATAAACGCGGTTCTGGATTTACTATTGTCTTATTGCCCACCAAATAATGGCTAATTCTTAAACTAGGCATTATTTTAATTTCGTCAATTTTTATTTGATCTTCTATGTAAATACCACTTTCAAGTGTTTTAATTATTTCAACAGACTTATTAAAAAGATCCGTAGTACCCACTTTGAAAACCATTGCGCTAGGACTAAAGTTGTGATTTATAGATGACAAACCAAAGCGAAGTAAGTGGTTTGGAATTGGGCGCCAGTCAAAATCATATTTTATTCCGTAATCATTGATAGTGCTACTATAACTTAATTCAAATTTCTCTTTTACCGATTCATCAGTGGCGCCAATTGTTAAATCATAATGACTATAAATCAATGATAAATTCGAAAATAATCGTGGTGTAAACTGATGATTCCATCTGCCTGTCATAGTTCTATTTCCCCAACCAAAACTAAATTCATTTTTATGGTTAAAAGAATTGTCAGAAGCATAGAATCTATCGCGGCCAAAATAACCGCTTATAAATAATTTATCTTTATCAGAAATTATATAATTGTATTTTGCGTTCATGTCATAGAAATAATAACCTCCATTATTCCCATCGCTCACAGCCATTATTAAAGGTTGAGCCAAAACATCTATATATGTTCTCCTGCCAGATACCATAAAAGAACTTTTTCCTTTTTTTATGGGTCCTTCTAAAGTAAAACGAGAACTTAATATTCCTACACCCAATTCTCCAGTAAACTTTTGGTTATTACCCTCTTTCATGTTTAAATCAATTACACTTGACAATCGACCACCATACCTTGCAGGAAATCCGCCTTTTGTAAGCTCTACAGAACGAAGTGCATCACCATTAAAAACAGAAAAGAATCCAAACAAATGACTCGCATTATAAACAATTGCTTCATCAAGAATAATTAAATTTTGATCTGGGCCACCTCCACGAACGTAAATACCACTTTGTCCTTCACCGCCTTTTTGAACTCCTGGAAGTAACTGAATCACTTTCATTACATCCTTTTCACCCAATAATGCTGGAATTTCTTTTATCTGATTGATAGGTATGTCAATTTTACTCATTTCAACCTTATCGGCAATGGTAGATTTTTTAGATACTATTTCAACCTCTTTGATTTTTTCAAAACCATCTTCTCCTTGCTGCATCAAAACCAATCCAACAGAAAATGAAGTATCCGTATTTGCTGACCAAATAAAACTATCAAGTTGAAAACCAGGAAATCTATAATAAATTTTCTGTGGTATGTTTTTACGAACAGAAATTGAATAAAATCCATAAGAATTACTACTTGTGCTGTATCTCGATGGATACAGTGCAATGGCAACTCCACCCAACATTTCTCCGGTTGACTTCTCTGTTATATACCCAGAAATACTAACCAATTGTTGGGCTTTACCCACTGAAGCAAATTGAAACAATGCAACTAATATTATTGCTTTGCGTAAAACAAACTTAATCATCAACACAAAAATAGTTGATTTCGAAAATAAACCATTTCAAAATCAAAATCGTAGTTGAATAAAATCGGAAAATAAATTGCAGAAATCGCAAATTATATGGCAACAGGTGCCTTAATTGCAGGCCACGGTTCATATCCCTCAACAGTAAAATCAGAGAAGTTAAAATTAAAAATATCTTTGATATCTGTATTGAGAATCATTTTCGGATAAGGTTTTGCCTCCCTAGAAAGTTGCAAATTCACCTGCTCTAAGTGGTTGGTATAAATATGTGCATCGCCAAAAGTATGCACAAAATCACCCAAACCTAAGTTACAAACTTGGGCCATCATCATGGTTAAAAGCGCATAACTCGCAATATTAAAAGGAACTCCCAAAAAAAGATCAGCACTTCGTTGATACAATTGACAACTTAATTTGCCATCGGCCACATAAAATTGGAACATTGTATGACAAGGCATTAACGCCATCTGGTCTAATTCCCCTACATTCCATGCATTTACAATAATTCTACGGCTATCAGGACTATTTTTTATCAATTGAATTGCCTCAGAAATTTGGTCAATAATTTTACCGTCTTTGGCTTCCCATGATCTCCATTGCTTGCCGTATACAGGACCCAATTCACCATTTTCACTGGCCCATTCGTCCCATATACTCACGCCATGTTCTTTTAAGTAAGCTGTATTGGTTTCGCCTTTTAAAAACCACAAAAGTTCATAAATGATACTTTTCAAATGCACCTTTTTAGTGGTGATTAATGGAAATCCATCGGCCAAATTAAACCTTAATTGCCCGCCAAAAACACTTATTGTTCCTGTTCCAGTTCGGTCGGTTTTTCTGGTACCATTTGCCAAAACATGGCGCAAAAAATTCTCATATTGGTTTGTTTCCATTGGATTGGCAAAAATTCTGTTACAAAATTAAACAAATGTCCCCAAAAAAAGTATTATTTTTGTGGTTCGTTTAACGATTATAAAATGGCTGAAATAATTACACTACCCAAAATGAGCGATACAATGACCGAAGGTGTCATTGTGCGTTGGAATGTAAAAGTGGGTGATACTGTAAAAAGTGGTGATATTCTTGCGGAAGTAGAAACCGACAAGGCAACAATGGATATGGAAGTATATGCCAAGGGTACTGTACTTCATTTAATTGTTGAAGAAGGCAATGCTGTTCCGGTTGATGGCGCAATTGCTGTTGTGGGTGCTCCTGGAGAAGACTTTCAGACTCTCCTCGCAAACAAAACATCAGCTCCTGTTGCAACTGCAACACCTGAGGTAACTCCTGCTGCTACCGGAAACAATGTTTCAGCAATTGCTCCCGTTTCTGCAAATGTAACAAACGATGAAAGACTCAAAGCTAGTCCTTTGGCAAAGAAAATAGCTGAAGATAAAGGCATTAATCTTTCTAGCGTAGTTGGTTCTGGTGAAAATGGTAGAATTGTTAAAAAAGATCTTGAAAATGCTTCATCTGCTCCGGTAACTACTGCAGCTGTGAGCGCTGCTCCAATGGGCCAAGAGAGTTTCACAGAAGTAAATGTGTCGCAAATGAGAAAAACCATTGCCGCACGTTTAAGTGAAAGTAAATTTACTGCACCACATTTCTACTTAACCGTAGAAATTAATATGGATAAAGCAGTGGCAGCAAGAGAACAAATGAACCAAGTGAGCGAAGTTAAAATTTCAATGAACGATTTGGTTGTAAAAGCTTGCGCTGTTGCACTTAGAAAGCATCCAAATATTAACTCAAGTTGGTTAGGTACAAAAATCAGATATAATAACCACATTCATATTGGTGTGGCTATGGCAGTTGAAGATGGATTGTTAGTGCCAGTTGTTCGTTTTGCAGACCAAAAAGGATTAAATCAAATTAGTTCTGAAATCAAAACTTACGGCAAAAAAGCAAAAGAAAAGAAATTACAACCTCAAGATTGGGCTGGAAATACATTTACCATAAGCAATTTAGGCATGTATGGCATTGATGAATTTACTGCAATTATCAATCCGCCAGATGCTTGTATCTTAGCTGTAGGTACAGTAAAAGAAGGTGTTGGCGTTGTAAACGGAGAAATAAAAATTGTCAAAACCATGAAGGTTACATTAAGTTGTGACCACAGAGTAGTAGACGGTACAATGGGTGCCGATTTCTTGAAAACGGTGAGAGAATATTTAGAGGAGCCAGTTAAATTACTCGTATAATTTGAAAGGCTGCCAGAGGCAGCCTTTTTTATGTCATGAAAATAAAATTCAATCATATTCAAGATTTGGGTGATGCCCGCTATGCATCGGCAGTTATGGCCGAATGGATAGGCTTTGCCATTGATGGGTCGTATGCCATTACCCCAGAAAAAATACAACAAATTATTGGTTGGTGTTCTGGACCTAAATTGATTCTAGAAATTTACGGCGAACCAAATCCCTTAAAAATAAAAAGTTGGTTCGATGTACTTCCAATTAATGGCATTGAATGCAATGAAGATGCTCACCAAACTTTAAAAGAGATTTTCAGCGACCCTGAATTAGATTGGATTATCAGAAATACTTCAGCCCCAGAAAATATGTGGTCGCATAGCCCCTTTCACCAAGTTGCATTCAATCATATTACCCATATTAATGAACCCAACGAAGAAAGCGCCAAATGGGTTATAGACAATGAACCAGCAGCAATTAGTTTGCATTGTAGTGTTGAACAAGAGCTGGGCAAAAAAGATTACGAATTATTTAACCAATTTTTTGAAACCTTAGAAATATTATAATATAATGAAAAAAATTCTATTTTTATCGACAATCGCGCTATTCGCACTTACAGCTTGCGGAGGAAATGAATCAGCTTACACCGAGCAAGAAAAAACCGCACAAGATAGCATCGACAAAAACACACAAGAAGATGATTTTGAAAGCTTAATGGCCGATTCCACAACAAAAGATAGCGTTAGCATGAAACCAGAAAAAGCAGAAGTCTCAAAACCGGGTTCAGCTATTGTTATTCCGGCTAAATAATGAAAATTGCAGTAGTTGGCGCAACCGGTCTCGTAGGGTCTAAAATGTTGCAAGTTTTGGCTGAACGAAACTTTCCTGTAAGTGAACTTATTCCAGTTGCTTCTGAAAAAAGCATTGGGAAAGAAATTACATTTAATGGAAAATCATACAAGATACAATCAATGCAAGATGCAATTGACGCCAAGCCGGCAATTGCTATTTTTAGTGCTGGTGGTTCTACATCTTTAGAATGGGCTCCAAAATTTGCTGCCAACAAAACATTTGTTATTGACAATTCTAGTGCGTGGAGAATGCAAGAGAACACTCCTCTTGTTGTGCCTGAAGTAAATGCTGATGCAATTACTCAAACAGATTATATCATTGCAAATCCGAATTGCTCTACCATTCAAATGGTGGTTGCGCTAAAACCATTACATGCTCAATATCATTTAAAACGAGTAGTTGTTAGCACCTACCAAAGTGTTACTGGTACTGGTCAAAAGGCAGTGAAACAAATGATGGACGAAAGACAAGGAAATTCTGTTGATGCTGTTTATCCTTATCAAATTGACATGAATGTTTTGCCTCATATTGATGTTTTTCTAGAAGATGGATACACCAAGGAAGAACAAAAAATGATGCTTGAAACCAAAAAAATTATGAATCTTCCCGACTTGAAAATCACGGCCACAACGGTAAGAGTTCCAACAATGGGCGGGCATTCTGAAAGTATCAATGCAACGTTTGATTTACCAATTGACTTAGCAGAAATCAGAAATATTCTTTCTCATTCTGAGGGAATTATCCTTCAAGATGATCCTTCGAAACTACTATATCCAATGCCATTAACAGCACATGACAAAGATGAAGTTTTTGTAGGACGACTAAGAATTGATAATTCTTGCGATAACACATTGAATATGTGGGTAGTATCAGACAATCTAAGAAAAGGTGCAGCAACCAATGCAGTACAAATTGCAGAATATTTGGTAAAAAAGGGATTTGTGAAATAACTATTTCACAACTAGTTTGTTTATTGAATACCTTGGAAAACGAAACCAATCATATTGTTCCAGACAACAGACCAAAATTCTTAAAAGACGCCATCTATCAAGGAGAGTTAAGTAGTGCACCATATGCGCTTTCTGTTAGCTCACCAAAAATAGAACCACTTGATAAGCGTTTGATGAAAGCAACTGCACACGAAAGTATGCAACATCAAGCCGAAAGGCAAATTCAAATGCTCAAGAAACAAGCTGAACTTTTAATGAAACAGGCCAGAGAAATTGAACATAGACTTGAGGTTTCGCATGCTATATATAAGGCAGACATTAATTTCGAACCGGTAGTAAATGGAATTTACCATTTATATTCGAGAGAGGATGATTCTCAGCAATTAAGCATGGTTGCACCTTATGAATGGGGAAATAAAATGCCATTTAAGGAGTTTTTACATACCGTAAGATTAATGGGTGATAAAACCTGGGAAGTGCTTTCCTAAATTACCAATTGAGAATTTTCTCAACTGCCTTTCTAACACTGCCTTCTTTTAACAATACCGCATTTGCCGTATTGTAGTCTAAACCTGTTTCTTCCATCACCATTTTAGTACCTCTGTCAATGAGTTTGTCATTCGTTAATTGCATATCTACCATTTTGTTTCCTTTTACATGACCCAACTTAATCATTACCGAAGTGGTAATCATATTTAAAACCATTTTGGTAGCTGTTCCAGCTTTCATTCTAGTACTTCCGGTAATAAATTCAGGTCCAGTAACAACTTCAATTGGAAACTTGGCAACATCCTTCAGCAAAGTATTTGAATTACACGCAATTCCGCCGGTTGAGATTCCCATTTTATTACAAATTTCAAGAGCGCTCAATACATAAGGTGTTCGGCCTGATGCTGCAATTCCAACTACAAAATCATTTTGATTGATATTGAAGGACATTAAATCTTTAATTCCTTGCGAGGTATCGTCTTCGGCAAACTCAACTGCTTTACGGATTGCGCCATCGCCTCCAGCCATAATACCAATGACCTTGTCAAAGGAAACTCCAAAGGTTGGAGGGCATTCAGAAGCATCAACAACACCGAGGCGGCCACTCGTTCCAGCACCTAGGTAAAACAATCTTCCCCCATTTAGCATTTTGATGTAAAGTGCATCTACAAGTGCTACAATACTTGGAATAGCGCTTTCAACGGCCAAAGCCACTGACTTATCTTCTGTGTTGATTCCCTCAACTAAACCTAGCGTACTTAATTCATCTAGATTTTTAAAATTCGATTCTGATTCAGTAAACACCTTACAAATTACTAATGATTGGTTCAAAGTTAATTATTAGCAGCATAAACAGAATAAAATGTACTAAAAAAATACGACCTTTGTAATTCATGATACAAGAAAATCTACACGCAGAAATAAAGATCAAGTGGAAGAAAGTTATGGATTTTTTTGAATCTAGATTTGATCGAAAACCAGACTTAAATGCAATTCTTTTCATTATTGGAGTAAGGGAATTAGGGCAATTGCCTGAAACAAAATTCTCTAAAGAAGAAAAAACATTGCTTATGCACATAGCAAATTGTAGGGTTTTAAGTTATTCTGGATACTACACCCAAGTTGGAATTAACCAAGATGGGTTTCCAGTGTATGAAAATGCATTGCCTATTCCTAATTTGACTTTGTTTGAGCAAGAAAACTTATTGCGTCAGCACATTATCGAATATTTTGAACAAGAAGAAATTATCAATTTCAATGAAAATTAAATACTTCCTACCCGCAATTATCTTATTTGCCTGTCAGCAAAAAACTGCTAAGTTAGACGAGGTTGAAAAAATGAAATTAGAATTGGCAAAAGAAGCCATTCCAATGACAGTTCCCGACACAACGCTTCCTGCGAATTGGAACGCTGTTGAATTCACCACAAATTATGGTATAATTACATTGGGATTAAATCCTGCTACTCCAAAACACAGCAATAACTTTTACAAATTGGCTTCTGAGGGATATTACAACGGAATATTATTTCACCGTGTTATCAAGCAATTCATGATACAAGGCGGAGACCCTAACTCTAAAAACGCAAAACCTGGACAACAGCTTGGCGATGGTGGACCTAAAGAAACGATACCCGCTGAATTCAACGACACCCTTTATCATTTCAAAGGGGCATTGGCTGCTGCTAGAGAAAGCGACGATCACAATCCAACCAAAAGCAGCTCTGGTAGTCAATTTTACATTGTAACAGGAACGCCGGTTTCTAATGAAAAGTTCAAAGAAATGATTTCACAAAATGCCATTAAAGAATTTATGGCAAAGCCAGAAAATACTGAATATAAAATGCGCTTTGCTACAGCCATGGAAATGGGAAATCAATTGGCAGTTGATCAAATAATGAAGGAAATCAAACCTTTGGTAAAAGACCAAGTTGAGGCTTCTTACAAATCTATGCCAGAAAACGTGAGAAATATTTACGGAAGTTGGGGCGGAACTCCTTTCTTAGATAAGAATTACACTGTGTTTGGAAAGGTAGTTTCGGGCTACCATATCATTGATAAAATTCAATTTACACAAACGGATAACAACGACAGACCTGAAAACGATGTACGGATTATTTCAACCAAGGTAATTCCAATGAAAAATAATTCTATTAGGAAAAAATAGAATTTCACTGTATATTTGCAGAACTTTCCGAATGAAATTAAATGGAAGGGGACAAGCCACAAGCCGTCCCCTTTTTTATTGAATATGAAAAAAATAGGCGAAAAACTGAGATTAATAATTGATGCTGAGGCAACTCCATTTGGGTTATTTGTTGTGCATCAAACTGTTAGTCAAGACGGATTATTTAGTTTCTATGTTGATAGTGAAGAAGTACTATCGATGAAAGCTTTAGCCGATTTTACCAAACAAGTTTCTACGCTAATTGATGAAGATGATTTTGGAGACACCCCATTTACATTTGAAATTTCATCGCCTGGTGCTGACAATCCGTTAACAGACATTCGTCAATTTTCAAAACACATTGGTCGAAAATTCGACCTTATTTTAACGAATGAAGAAACCTTAATTGGAAAGTTAGAAAAAATTGAAGATTCGAATTTTTTATTCCAAAAAGAAATACAAGGAAAAGGGAAAAAAGTTTCATTTGAAGAAACAATTATTCCTTATAGTCAAATTAAACAAGCAACAATTATAATAAGTTTTAAATAACATGAAAACTAAAGCCAAGGATCTCGGTATTAACCTGGTGGAGAGTTTCTCCGAATTTAAAGAGTTCAAAAACATTGACCGCGCAACAATGATGCGTGTTTTGGAAGATGTTTTTAGAAATATCTTAAAAAAGAAATATGGTCAAGACGCCAATTTTGACATTATCATTAACACCGAAACTGGTGATATTGAGATGTATCATTTGCGTTTGATTGTTGAAGAAGGAGAAGTTGAAGACGAAAGCCTACACATTGCAGTAAGTGAAGCTCAAAAACTAGAGCCTGATTATGCGGTTGGTGAAGACTGTATTCAACAAGTATTCTTAGATGATTTCGGAAGAAGAAGCGTTTTAAATGCACGTCAAGCACTAATGAGTAGAATCATTGAACTTGAAAAAGACGAACTTTTCCGCAAATACAAAGACAAACGCGGTGAAATTATTACCGGTGAAGTTTATAACGTTTGGAAACGTGAAATCATGATTTTAGATGATGAAGGAAATGAACTTTCATTGCCTAAGGAACACATGATTCCTCGTGACATATACAAAAAAGGCGATACAATTCGCGCGGTAATTCATGAAGTTGACATGGATAAAGGTACTCCAAAAATCATCTTGTCTAGAACTTCTCCGGAGTTCTTAGAAAGATTGTTTGAATTGGAAGTTCCTGAGATTTTAGATGGTTTAATTACAATCAAAAAGGTTGTTCGTGAACCAGGTGAAAGAGCAAAAGTTGCTGTAGAAAGTTACGACGATCGTATTGATCCAGTTGGAGCTTGTGTGGGTGTTAAAGGGGCTCGTATTCATGGCATTGTTCGTGAATTGCGCAACGAAAACATTGACGTAATTAACTTTACAACCAACAATGCATTGTACATTCAACGCTCTTTACAACCTGCAAATATTAGCAGGATGGATATTAACGGTGAAACAGCAAATGTTTTCTTAGAAAGTGATCAAGTTTCATTGGCAATTGGTAGAGGCGGACATAATATTAAATTGGCAAGCAAATTAACCGGTTATCAAATTGAAGTTTACAGAGTAAACAATGTTGTAACCAGTGAAGATGATGTTGATTTGGACGAATTCTTAGATGAAATTGACACTTGGATTATTGAAGAATTCAAACGCATTGGTTTAGACTCTGCGAAAGATGTTATCAATAGTTCAGTTGAAGATTTATTGAAAAGAACTGAATTAGAAGAAGAAACTATTGTTGCTGTGCAAAATATTCTTCGTCAAGAATTTGAAGATTAAAATCAAGTAATGCAAGTTAGAAATTGCTTCCCAAGTCTATTTCTAACTTGCATTAAATTAAAACAGCAAAACAAACTTGGGATTTACAACATATTAAAAGTAAATTTGAATTAAAATATGGCGGAATACCGTTTAGCAAAAGTTGCCGGCGAATTAAATAGAAGTTTCACTGCATTGGCAGAGTTCCTCAAACAAAAGGGGTTCGATGTTGAAGCACGTCCTACTACAAAAATCAACGAGGACATGTATCAATCTTGTCTTCAAGAATTTTCAGCTGATAAAGCTGCAAAAGATGAAGCCAACAAACTTAAAAATCAGAAGGTTGTAAGAGTTACAACCGCAACACCTACAACCGAGAAAGTTGCCGTTGATGAAACGCCAGCAGTTGTTACACCCGTTAATCCACCGGTTATCAAAGCTGAACCAGTGATTCCTCAACCAGAAGAACCAGTTAAAGTGGAACTTCCTAAGGTTGAAGAAGTTGCTGAAGTAAAAGCTGTATCAATTACAGAGGAAACTCCAATTGATTCTTCAAGTAAAAAAGAAGAACAAGTGGGTGGTTTGAAAATTTTAGGGAAAATCGAACTTCACGAAAAACCTAAAAAGCCAAAGTATAACGAACAAAAACCTCAACAGCAGGAAACTCAAAAACCAAAACAACAAGAAACTCCCCCTCCTATTAAAAAAGAGGAAAAAGTTGAACCTGTTGCAAAGGTAGAATCAATTGAAAAAGTTGAACCTGTAAAAGAAAACATTGTTGAAGAAAAGAAAGTTGAAGAAAAACCGAAGGTTGAAACACCTAAGGTTGAAACACCAACTAAAGCAATAGAGGAAATTGAAATTGAGAAAATCGTAACCCGTAGAGAAACACTTTCAGGGCCAAGAGTTCTCGGTACAATTCAATTACAAATACCAAAACAAGGTGTATCTAGTTTGGCTAATGATGCCAAAAAAGACGTCAAAGAAGAACGCAAAAAACGCAAACGCAAGGATACTCCTGGCACTGTTAAAGTTGCAGTTCAAGATACAATAAAAACCGACGATAAATTTAAACCTGCTTTCCAAAAAGCAAAACCTCCAGTAAAAACTGAAGTTTCTCAGTCTGCCGTTAAAAGCAACGTGAAAAACACCATGGGTAAAATGGGGAATGCTGGAAAAAGCCGTGGTGATAAATTCAAGAAGAAAGCAAACGACAAAGACCGTCGTAGAGGGGAACAAGAAAAGGAAAGAATCAGAAAAATCGAGGATAGTAAAACACTCAGAGTTACTGAATTCTTAGCTGCCAATGAACTTGCTTCTATGATGAATGTACCTGTTACACAGGTTATTTCAAAATGTTTTTCTCTAGGTCTAATGGTTTCTATAAACCAACGTTTGGATGCTGAAACAATTCAATTGGTTGCGAATGACTTTAATTTCGAAATTGAATTTGTTGATGCAGAAACTCAAATTGAAGCAGTTGACGACGAAAAAGAAAACCCAGAAGACATTTGTCCACGCGCTCCTATCGTAACGGTGATGGGTCACGTAGATCATGGTAAAACTTCTTTGTTAGATTATATACGTAAAGAAAACGTAATTGCCGGTGAAGCGGGTGGAATTACCCAGCATATTGGTGCTTATGAAGTTACTTTACAAGACGGAAGAAAAATTACTTTCTTAGATACTCCAGGTCACGAAGCGTTTACAGCGATGCGTGCTAGGGGTGCCAAAGTTACCGACATGGCAATTATTGTAATTGCTGCTGACGATAGTGTGATGCCACAAACTAGAGAAGCAATTGCGCATGCTCAAGCTGCTGGTGTTCCAATGGTATTTGCATTTAATAAAATGGATAAAGATGGAGCTAATCCTGAACGTATCCGTGAGCAATTGGCTCAAATGAATATTTTGGTTGAAGATTGGGGTGGTAAATTCCAAGCCCAAGAAATTTCAGCTAAAAAAGGAATAAACGTTGACAAACTTCTTGAAAAGGTACTTCTTGAAGCAGAGTTAATGGAATTAACTGCAAATCCAAAGCGCAGAGCAAAAGGAACAGTTGTTGAAGCTACCCAAGAAAAAGGTAGAGGTATTGTTTGTAGCATGTTGGTACAAACTGGTACACTTCGCGTGGGAGATCACGTTGTAGCTGGACCACATTATGCAAAAGTTAGAGCGTTATTTAACGAACGTGGATTAAAAATTGACAATGCACCTCCATCAACACCAGTAAAATTGTTAGGATTCTCTGAACCGCCAACAGCAGGTGATACTTGGACAGTATTTGCTGAAGAAAGCGATGCAAAATCATTGGCTAACAAAAGACAACAATTGGTTCGTGAACAAGGTATGCGTACCAAACGTCATATTACACTTGATGAAATTGGACGTCGTTTGGCAGTAGGAAACTTCAAAGAACTTAAACTTATTGTTAAAGGTGACGTGGATGGTTCTGTTGAAGCACTTACCGATTCATTAATGAAGTTAAGCACTGAAGAAATTGCAATTAACGTAATTCACAGTGGTGTGGGTCAAATTACAGAAAGCGACGTATTGTTGGCTTCTGCATCTGACGCAATCATTGTTGGATTCCAAGTGAGACCTTCTGCAAAAGCTCGTCAAATTGCTGAAAACGAAGAAATTGATATTCGTACCTACTCTATCATTTACCAAGCTATTGAAGAAATCAAATCTGCAATGGAAGGTATGTTGAGTCCTGAGGTAATTGAAAAAATCATTGGTACAGTTGAAGTTCGTGATGTATTCAAAATTTCAAAAGTGGGTACCATTGCCGGTGCTTATGTTACCGATGGCAAAATTGAACGCAAGAGCAAGCTTCGTGTTATCAGAGATGGTGTTGTTATGCACGATGGTGAATTGTCATCATTGAAACGTTTCAAAGACGATGTGAGAGAAGTTCTTAAAGGATTTGAGTGCGGATTACAAATTGAAAGATTCAACGACATAGAAGTTGGTGATTATTTAGAAGTTTACAAACAAGAAGAAGTAAAACGTAAATTATAATAACCTTTGTCCCTCAAAAATAGAATTATAACGAT
>CANFVI010000008.1 GCA_947450405.1 Flavobacteriales bacterium | reverse complement strand
TGTGCCGCTAGATAACTCAAGCAAATGCATGCTTCCAGTAACTTGCCTAGCGGCACCCCAAAATGTCAATCTCATTTTACAAAATTAACGCTATCTAGTTGATTCATTAGTAAATGTATATAAATGTTTACCCCCACCTATTCAACAACCAGAAATTTTGAGTTTCGTATATCAATTAATTGACAATATATCAATTATTTACGAAAATTTTCTTAGAACAAATACCTTCGCTATTTTGCGCCTGGATAAAATAAATTCCTGTCGATAATCTAAAGAAATTCGTTCCAACCTCCTTTGTAACCGATTTTTGAACCAATTGACCACTTACATTAAACACATTCACCGCAATATTCTCCCCCTCAATTTCAAAACCATCGGCAATCGGTTTGATGAAATCCAAATTGATTTTGTCAATCATTTCACCGTTTCCATGTGCACCCGATTTTAATCCATGTCCAAAATCAATATTTTTAGTAGGATCAACGCAATCCAAAAACTGATTTCTGCTCACTACATTTCCAGATAATTTTAAAGGAAAATTTGCTCCCCCAGAAATATAAGAAACATCTACACAGTTCACATCCACAGAATCAATATTGTACTTTTTGCTATTGTTAATCCAATAATTTCCATTCACGTTAAACTTTGTATATGTATTGTCCCAATAAGGCAAATTATAATCCATCACAATGGTGCCATAAATTTGCATCTTATTGTCTGTATGTGTTTTGGTGTAAATGAAATTATTTCCTCCATCTAAAAATGGCATCGCCTCTTGCATGTAAATCGATGCAGCTTTTTGATTTAAAAAAGCATTATTTCCAGCTACCACAGACGCCTCCAAATAATCACTGTATTTGTAAAACTTGTTTCCCAAATACAACTTCGCATTGCGAATATCAATGCCAATCAGATTCAACGAAAATACATTGCACTTCGACAATAACGACTGTTTTTCCATTTTTAACGACACATTGTTCTTGTAAAAACTGCTACCCGAAATAAAAGCAAATGAAGCATTCAAATATGCATTTTTTACATTCAAACCCACTTCGCTATTGTTGCTGATATCGCAGTCTTTTAAAATCAACTCCTCAGTTAAATTTTCAAATACCGCCCCCACTTCATTGTTCGTAAACTGAGAAGCCTTAATTTCTATTCCACGTCCTCTCGAAATCATTCCAACCGCACATTCTTCAAATACATTGTCATTTAAATGGTTATGCATCGATGTTTGCCTTGTTGCAATGCTCAAACCCGTATCCAAACTGCTAAAATTACATTTGTTTACCACCATTTCATCGCCAAAATAACAAACGCCTTTTCCAGAACCATTTGCCCAACTTACCGATTCAAATTTGCAGTTGTTCAACAATACGTTGTTTCCACAAATCAATTGACCAGATCCATCAAATAAAACACGACAAGAATCTAAATTCAATACATCCAAAGGATAAGTATTCAATGATTTCTGGTATGGAAAGGTAACTTTACCTTCAATCTGCAAATTGGTAACACCTTTTTTGCCACTTCCCACAAACTTCATAGACACGTTTCTTCCCAAGGCTTTAATCGCAGCATCACCATATCCGTAACCCACATTCGTAAACTTAACCATTCCCATTTTGGTCATTGAACTCGGTTCGAATTTTACCCCCGAATCTAAAACCAAATCGCCTTTTACATGCAACACCGAACTTTCACCGTTTAAAAAGATTTTACTTCCTCTCTTCAAATAAATCTTGGCACCACTCTCAATGCGCAATTGAGACTTGTCATCCAAAACCAAACTGCAATTCTCACCAATATTCAATTCCGAACCTTCGTTCAAAACCATTTTGCTACCGGCGCGAATACGCAATCTGCTTCCCGAACTTAATTTGAAAATACCACCACTGTTCATTGTAAATCCAGTTACATTTCTGTAATTTCCAATGCTAAATGTTGAATTATTTGTAACCTGATAGGTTGAATTCATGCAAGTAGATGAGAAATAATTGTGTACTTCCAAACTGCGCTCCAACATTGAATCTTCACTTGCAATTTTTGGAATTGCACCCAAACCATTCAATTCAAACACTGCGCCATTTAAAACCTCCATCGATTTCACTTTCACAGCATTTGAACCCCTATAATTATAATTTTTATCAACCACAGTGATGTGGTTTGCATCAGAAATTTTATTCAATTCATTCAATAGCCACATGGTATTTCCACCAGCAGAACTATCCAAATAAGCATGCTCTTGATTTTTTTGAGGGATAAAAATGCGCTCAAAAGGAGTTGAAAATTCAGAACCCAAAGGCATCAATAACGACTTTGAATTCACGGTCAATGGCATGTCGTGGATGTTTTGTTTGCTGTTTGATTGATTTGAAAACTTCAAATCCAAAGCACTTACCGTATTCACAAAAGTGGTTTTATCGGTAAATCGAACGGCCTTCAAAAACAAATTCCCCAGTCTTCCAAAATCATTTACCCTGCCAATGGCATTGTTCCAACTTCCATTAATATGGTCGTGCTGTACATTGCTTTTGTGACTCTGAAAATTAGATTTCGACCCAAAAAATCCAAACATTTTTGCAACAAAATAACTTGAACCGGCTGACTTATGCGCCGCATAAATCGTTGCCACATTCGTTGACGTCCACCATGGAATGTTTTTACAAAAAGGTCTTTTGAATTCAATCTCAACCAATACATCAGCTGGTTTTAAAAAGTTACCATCCAATTTTTTAATATATCCCTTGCTTCCCAATCCAGAACCATTTGTAATGGCCAATAAAGGCATGTTACTCGGATAACCGCCGATTAATGTATCTGTTCTCACCAATTTTCTGCGCTCAATGTCACAACCCGCGTTCACAGATTCATGAAGTTCTAACAATTGTCTCGCAGCTGGCCTTCTCAACATTTTTTCCAATACATACTTCGAATCATCGCTCACATCACTCATATAACTTACAAACCTTTGCAACCCCAAAGGAATATTTGCCCCTTGATGAGGACCATCAAAACTCGTAAAACTAGCAACGCAACTATTTAATTTTCTGCGCTCCATTTTCTTCAACGCCATCTTAGCCACTATGCTACCCATACTCACCCCAACCACATGAATCTTCTCACCACACATTTGCGATTGTATACTTTGTATCACCTTAACCACCGTTTCTGAGTTAAAATCCATGTCGTTTGCACCGTCATAAAAATCCACATAAAGAATGTCATAACCAGCAGCTTTGTAACGCTTCAATATTTCCGGAGCTTGGGCAATTGATTCGCAGTTGTCATATTTTTGTGTTTCAACATTCCATTGCTTCCCCGCAACCATGTCCCTGTAACCCATGGTACCGCATTTGTTATCCCTTTCACCAAATCCATACGATTTGTAACCAAAATCAATTCCCTCAATAAAAACCAAAGGTTTTTTAATACACCTATGGATTTGATTATTGTCAGATCCATAATCCAATGTCACCAATGCCTTCAAATCTGGCAATCCCGGAAAACCATCTATCGTTTCAACCCAAATTCTTTGCGCAGGCACATATACAAAATTTCCAGTCACCGGATAATGTCCAAATCCATCATTAGGAACATCATTTCCACTGCTTCCGCTTCCGCTGCCACTGCCACTACTTCCGCTAGAACCTGAACTTCCATTCTCATTTTTTGGCGTCTCAGCCCTACCCATAATTTTGGTTTTACCTCCTGAAACAGGCCATGGATTTTCAATCAAACTTACCCTCACATCCGTTTCTGGAACCACATACCCAATTTCAACTTTCAACAAACTATCAGCCATTTCCGGAATAAAAATGGGCACATTCAATTGGAAATCTGCCTGGAAATTTCCAATTTTTAATTTCCATACTCCTGAAGGATTCAACGCGATATTCGATAACATCAACCTTTCGTCAATCACAATTCTGTTGAAATCAGTTCTGATTCTTTCCAAAGGAAATGACACACCAAACGCATATTTGTCTTCATACAAACTGCCATGATACCCCGTTCCCGTTTTAAATTCATACAAACTGTCTTTGGCATTGATCGTAATTCCATTGATTTTTTCTATCGAATCATGGATGGCTTGATACTTGTAATCAACCAAAGTAATTGGAATAATGTTCTGCTTTATATACGACTCTTCAATGTCGCCGCGAACACTGTCAATTTCATGCAACTCATTTTCACCATTGGTGTTCAACCACAATATTTGTCGAACCAAATCCTTCCCATTTAAAAAATTCAAAGTGTCCGCGTCCATTCCACCATTCGTTCTGCCCGAGTTATAAAAAGGCATCGTGCTTTCAATGATTTTTGAATTCGGCGGTTGAATTTTTCTGAATTTTTCAACCCACTCACTGCGCAAACTCTGCGCCTTTAAACCAAACGACATCAAACCCAAAGCCAGCAAGACAAGTGTATTCCTTTTCATAATACACCCCCTCTCTCTAAAATAAAATCAAAGCCAAATCCCAAAAGATTTAAAAACATCAACGCTGTTTTTTGTGTAAACCACGTTACACCAACAAGCTGCTTTTTAAGTAAAATAAGTATTTTCATAAGTGTATCAATTTTGATATTTCAAAGTTGACACTTCGCAACTGCCTATCCTTGGCGTTTTTGTCCAATTATCGTCACCCCTAATTTTATTTTTTGCATTTTTCGCAAAACGATTGGGTGCAAAATCTCCTTATGTTGTATAAGTCATCGAAACACTTAAAAATCTTAAAACTTATGATCGACACTTTTACAGAAATTTTAACCCAAAAAACTAAAAAAATGGGTTTACGTACAGCTGCCATGATGGCTGACCTATTAAACATCTCTGAAGATTCAGCATATAGAAGAATAAAAAATCCCCAAAGTTTGAAAGCCGACGAACTCATGAAACTGGCAAAAGAGTTCGACATAGATTTAAATACATTGGCTCAAACAAACCTCAACTGGTTAAGCGGACAATACAAACCCCTCAATTTTGAAACTTACACTTCTACCGATTTCTATAAAGAACTAGAAGTGAAACTCGACCGCTGTATAAATTTGCCGCACTCTCAAATTACCTACGGAGCCAAAGAAATTCCATTTTTCTACTATATGTGGTTTCCCGCTCTCAGCGCTTTTAAAACATTCATCTGGAACAGAGAATTTATTAAAAATCCAAAATTCCACTCCGGACCATTCACTTTTAACAACGGACAAGAAAGCTTCCATATCAAATTGGCAGAAAAATACCTCAAAGTAGCTTCCCACGAAATTTGGAGCTACGAAACCCTCTATTCAACCCTCTACCAAATTCAACATTATAAAGAATGTGGGATGTTCGAAAATGAAGAAATCTATAAAAAAGTAATGCACGAATACGACATGCTTGTTGAACTCATTCACAACCAAGCAGAAGCCGGTGTAAAACTCAATCCCTATGTGCCAAATCTAAAAGGCGCCAAATACAAACTCTTCTTTACCCCAATGATCAATGCCGACAATAGCATGATCTTTCATACCGTGAAAGACAAAGTTGCCATCGTTTGCTCTCAAATGAGCGGCGTGGTAATTAGTGAATGCTCTAAATGGGTTTGCTCAACCGAACATTGGTTACAAACTTGTAAAGAAAATGGGACCCTGTTAAGCCAAACAGGACAAGGTGCCAGAAATAAATTTTTGGTTCAAGATTACAAAACCAAAAAGAAAATGCTCGACCTTTAATTGCTTATTTATGCACTTGCAACACTGGCCCTTTGCGCACTGCGTGAAGGGTCATTTACGTATAAAACGTCTATCAACTGCTTCTGCAAACCACTCACCATCGATGTAAATACATCTTTAGATGCACGGGTTTTGGCAATGGCATAACATCCATGCAGTTGGCCGATAAGCAAGTACGACATTGACCTAGAATCAACACCAGATTTGATTTCATTGCAGTTTTTTCCAGCCAAAATAGCCTTTTGTAATATTCTTACTTGCAACTCCAATACCTCTTCCAACTTTTGACGGAACTTAGCGTCTACCCCGCTCATCTCCAACATCAAATTATACAAAACATCACCGCGGAGAATCTTCTTCTCAGTGGCATTGTTTTTCTCATTCTCAATCAATTCGTAAACACTATTCGCTATGCCCTCAGAACGGTCTATCAAATCCGACCATTTCTTCTCATACATCGGCTTAATTATTTCATCAACCATCGCATATCCAATGTCTAATTTTGTAGGAAAATAATGGTACAATGCACCTTTTGAAATATTCAAATTCAAAACTTCTTTGTCGGCGCGCAACGCCTCAAACCCAACAACCTCCATCGCCTCAAAACAACGTTGTAATATTTTTTCGCGTGTAGTATTTTTTGACATAACGCAGCAAATATACCAACTAGTATGTAAAAATGTGAATAAAAATGTGGAAAAGTTGTGAAATTTTTGTTAAACAATTATAAATAACATTAATTCAATGTTTTACAATTGTGAATAACCCTAAAATTTTTTCAAAAAATAGCTGTTTCACAAAATTTTTAAAGCAAAATCAATCCGTTTTCTCCAAAAACAAACAGCAATTACCCCTATTTCTTGCGATCCAGCATCGCCGCATTCCGCAATCGCTTGATCCGGAAATACATCATGATGCTAAACGCAAATACAAAAACCATCAGCCAAAATTGAACCGATGTGAAATCACCTTTTGTGGTGTAATAAACAGCCAAAAGCTCAATTAAGCTAATACCTGCCGCGACCAGGCACAACAGAGCGAGGATGTGGTATTTTATCATGGGGTACATTTAATGAGCCAATTACATTCAAAATTTCCCAATCTGTAAACGATTGGTTACTCTCTAATCCTTGGCCCGTAATTATTTGATCTTTCGTGGTAATCTCTACAAACTTGTTGGTATATATTTTACCCGTTGCCTGATCCCACATTAATTCTTCTGTGTTCAACCGCTCTCCCTTTACATTCAAAATTTCTACATCCCTCCGAACAATCACCTTCTTGTCGTCTGGATAACTAATTCCATACTCCGCAGTTAAATAACTCTGTATGTCCCCATCTGCCTCGTAAAAGTCTACCTTCAATCCCTTCGGCATCTCCATGTAAGGCTTGCGAACCTGCTTTACCGCCACCAACAGCGGACTAAATACCCTTGCCCTAATTTTTCCAGAATCGGTATAATCAATGCTAATTTTCTCGGCAAACTCCTTCGTTACAACAGAATCCCTGCGCCTATTTCTGTAAGCAGCCGTGTCCAATTCTGTGCAACCCAAAAGTCCCACAAAAACAAACAAAAAGAGCATTCTACCCAACATCGCTTAATCGTATTTGCGCTTCGCAAACCAAATGTCGCCAAGCTGTAACCCCAAGCCCAATACCAAATATTGCTCACTTGGCATGCCACCCGCCTTGAATCCACGGGTCAAATATTGAATGTTTACATTCACCATATTCGTAATTACCGAGTTGTCATAGTAACGCTGCACAAACGGCAACCCAAATCCAACCGACATGCGCTGCTCAATCACCTGGTGATCAACTCCACCAAAACGATACACGTTTTGCGTGGTTGAATACACATAACCCAAACGAATTGGCGCCTTCATTTTGCGCTCATTCGGCGCTTTTTCATCCACAGGATTCAACACAAACGACACACCATAATCCATTCTGTCCACGTGCTTCGTCTTGTCAAAGAAGGTATTCACATTTCCCCAAACCTGCTTGCGCAAATCGAAATTCAAAGAAAATGCCCTCCTAAATTGAAAACCATAACCAATGCCTATCGCCGTTGGCATCGTGAAATCTTTCTTCAAACCATCGTTGATATAAATGGTGTCCATAATCGACGTGTAACCACCCGAAACCTCAAGGTTTCTTGTTAGTTGGTTTTGAGTTCCACCCAACCCCGAATACATTTCATACGACAAACCAATCTTGTGATACGTACTGTCAAACTTGAAATTCGCCAACAAACCAAATTGCTGCTGTATGCCCCTAATTACATTCACCTTGGAATCTTCAACAACGCCAAGTTGCAAACTATCAGGAATAGAAAACAAAGAATTCTCTTTCAAGCTTCCAAAAACATAACCCAAGCCATATCCAATGTTCAACTTATTGGCCAACCTTACTCCCAAATTCCACTGGAAAACATCAATGCCACCAGTTCCCCTGTAAGAAGTTCTCGTTGGCAAAGCGCCCTTATCATTGTCTAAAAAGTAAGAATAACCAACCGTAGTCAAAGGTTTCAAAACCAACGACGATGCAGCCCCGTAAGGAACATACTTGAATCGCTTCATTTTCTTGGCACTGTCGTAACCAATTGCATTCTTCTTTACAAATTTCCAAACCGGAAAAGCCAAACTCAAATAATTCAAACCACCGCCCGTAAACGATTGCTGCTGCGATCCCGAACTAACCAAGCCCTCCTTATATCCCCCAGACAAATCCAAAGTCGTGTAACGAACACTTCCCAAAGTTGCAGGATTGTATAAACTGTACGAATAATACCCAGAATGGGTATTCATTGACGTATTTGCCTGTAAAAAGTTAGACCCCGTCCATTCTCCCAAGCCATAACTACTGAATGGAGAACCCGTAAAGTTCTGTCCACTTGTTCCTTGGGCGTTCAATTGAACGCTCAAAATTCCAAGAAATCCTATACTAAATAAAGCCTTAAGCTGTTTGAATTGCATGATATAATCCGTAATGTACCAATAATGGCTCTGCAAATATCTCGTATTTAATGTGTTTCGCCAAGAAGTTGGCATCTCCCCCCGTCAAAATAACGATAGAATTCTCATATTTTGCCACGAATCTCTCAATTCGGGCATTCACTTCGTCAAAAAATCCATTGCAAACCCCACTGTGAATGGCCTCCTCCGTAAACATACCAACATCGTCAAAATTCTCTTGATCTTCTTCGTTTTTGAGGGACGGTAATTTGCTGGTAAACGCATTCAACGCCTTGTATCTCATACCTATACCCATCGAAATTGCACCCCCCAAATAATCGCCACTACCCAAAAGATAGTCGTAAGTTATGCAAGTTCCCGCATCAATAACCAAGCAGTTTTGATCTCCAAAAAGAAACTTGGCACCCATTACCGCCGCCAACCTGTCTTTTCCCAAAGTTTCTGTATTTTTTACCAAAATCCGAATGTCCCTACAAAGAGAAACAGAAAAAGCCAGCTTGCCTGTTAAATGATCATGCACTTCTTTCAGCACTGTGGAATAAATCACTTTGGCCCCGTCATACCGATTCAACACATCTGCAATTTCACAATCTGCACCCGCATCAATCATAGATCCATCGGCACTAAAAACCGCAAACTTGGTTCTGGTATTCCCAATATCCAAGGTAATTACAGAACCCATCACAATCATTATCTGCGAATTACAGCACCAGACTGCTCAAAAGCAGTCATCAATTTTTGCATCACCGCATCCGCATCTTTGTCTGTCAATGATGCATCTGTTTTATTCAAATGAAACGACAATGCAATGGCCTTCTTTCCTTCGTCCAAAGGTTTTCCCTCAAAAACAGAAAACACACGGGTTTCTGTTAAAATATTAATTTTTTGCAACTTCACAATTTTCTGCAAATCGCCAAAAGTAACTTTGGTATCTACCACCAAACTCAAATCCCTGCGCATTGAAGGGAATTTTGGAGGAGCCACATATTTCAACGCTTTCTTGCCAGGCTTCAATAGCTTTTTCAATGGAATCTCAACCGAAAAAACCGTTCCCGATAAATCTGCCTTTTTGATCCAATTGGACTTAACAACAGCAATTTCAATATCGTCTGCGTTCATGCCACTATCGATGCTTTTCAAAGCGCCCATAATCAATCGTTTGATATCAAAAAAGTCCAGCGCCCTTTGTGGAGATTCCCAACTTTCAATGCTGTTCTTTCCCCAAAAAACCATAGTCAAAACAGGCGTTTCTTTGAAAGACTGCTCCGTTTTTTCGTAAGTGCGGCCAATTTCAAACAAGGCCACTTTGTCGGCTTGTCGGTTCTTGTTAAACGCCACCGATTGCAACAAACCAGGAACAATGCTCTTGCGCATCACGCCCATGTCTGAACTCAACGGATTGCTCAATTGAACCAAATTTTCATCTCCTTCCCACCAAGACGATGTGGTTAAGCTGTTCGTAGATGCTTCGAAAACACCTTGCGACACCAAATAAGCACGCAACTTATTTTCAATCTTGCGCTTACGCATTCCCTCAAAACTCCCCAATGAAACCTGCATTTTGCCGCTCATCGGAATTTTGTCGAACCCGTAAATACGCATCACCTCTTCATAAATATCTACCAGTTCGGTAACATCGTTTCTCCACGATGGAACCGTAACCGAAATTTCATTTCCATTTTCTGCAATACCAAATCCCAAGTGCTTCAAAATTGAAGCCACTTCATTTTGTGGGATTTCAATGCCACTAAACGCATTCAACGCCGCAATGTTCAATGAAATGGTTTGTGCTACATGTTTGGTTGGATAAACATCTTCATGCGCAACAATCTTTCCACCTGCAATTTGCACAATCAAATCTGCCAAGGCACGACCGTAAAGATCAATGTTGGCCTTGTCAATGCCCCTTTCAAATCGGAAAGACGCATCGGTATTGATAACATGTCGCTTTGCGGTCTTTCTCACCAATCCAGCATGAAAATGTGCAATTTCTAAAAACAAATTCGTTGTATTCTCAGAAACGGCCGAATTTTTACCGCCCATCACACCCGCAATTGCCAAAGGCAATGCGCTGTCGGCAATGATGATATCGTCGGCATGCAATTCCTTTTCGTTGCCATCAAGCAACACAATTTTTTCGCCTGCAACTGCTTTTCTTACAGTTACTTTGCCATTAATTTGATCGGCATCAAATGCATGCACCGGCTGACCAACCGAATGCAAAATATAATTGGTTGCATCAACCACATTGTTTTTGGGCTCAATATCTATGGCACGCAAACGGTTTTGCAACCACTGCGGAGACGGTGCAATTTTCACCCCCTCAATTTTAATTCCATAATATCGTTCACACAATGCTGTGTCAGCAATTTCAATCGACAATTTTTCAGCAGTTTTTTCTATTTGAGGGATATTCTTTTGAGGGATAGACAATCCCAAAAGCCCCGCCAAATCGCGGGCAACTCCCAAATGCGAAGCGGCATCACCGCGGTTCGCTGTCAATCCTATTTCAATAACGGTATCCACTTCAACGCCGAAGTAGTCGGCGGCAGAAGTACCCACAATCACATCGTTTGGCAATACCAAAATACCGTCGTGGTTGGTTCCCATTCCCATTTCGTCTTCGGCGCAAATCATTCCCTCACTGGCTTCGCCACGGATTTTCGATTTGGCAATTACGAAAGGTTCTTTTCCCTTCATGTTAATTTCAGTTCCAACGGTTGCAACAATCACTTTTTGTCCTGCCGCCACATTCGGGGCACCACACACAATATGCAAGGGTTGTGCTTGGCCAATATTAACGGTGGTAAGTCTCAAACGGTCGGCATTGGGATGTTGCTCACAGGTAAGCACTTCACCAATTACGAAGCCTTTCAAACCGCCCGGCAAACTCTGCCATTCTTCAATGTGCTCAACCTCTAAACCACTCACCGACAACCGATCAGCAATTTCATTTGCCTCCACATTTGTAGGAAGAATATCTCGCAACCAATTGATTGAAATTTTCATTGCCACAAAGATAAGAAAATTAGTTTAGAAGAGCTCCGCTCTTCTGGTTTAGGGTTTAGAAGAGCTTCGCTCGTTTAGCGTTTAGGGTTTAGGATTTTTTTATGTCACCACCTAAAAATCCGTCTAATCTGTCTAATCTGTCTAACCCGTCTAATCCCGAATTATCTGTCTAACCCTGAATTATCTGTCTAATCCTCTTTTGGCTCAATAATCATTTTCAAGTTGTTTTAAAATGGGAAGCATAATTTCTCTAATCCAAGCAGGAGCTAACCTTACATCGTGTTCTAACCGCGTATATTTTTCTTTTTTTAATAGATTTTGAATATGTTCAATTTCGTGAATGCTCACATTATCTTTTCCAATTGTTTTTAGTGCTTGAATTGCCAAACTACTAATTTCACCAACAGCTGCCACATTTTTAGGTGACGTTTTTTTAAAAGTAATTTGATTTTTTCCAATAATTAATTTTCGAGCCGACCCATCAGTAAGATAAACAAAATTTGTTGGCACTTGTGTGGTAAGCCCTAAACGGTTAAGCGCATATGCTCCAGTTGGTGCAACTCTAGCTTTGTCTCTTTTTGCAATAGCGCTTACAACGGTTTCAATACTAGGCGTTAATTCTCCAATGAGTTTACTTTTAGCAGGTCTATAATAAATGCCTTTAGAAAGTCTTTGTAAATCACCTGTTATCACCATTCTTTCTAGCGCCTTGTTGACTGTTTTTGCACTTGCGATTTTTACAAAATTTTCTACAAAAAAAAGCGTACCTCTCTTGGCTTTTTTAATTTTTATAATTGCTTTATTATCAGTGCTTAAATACATATATTTTTATATATTTTGTCGCAAATATAATAATAAAATGCGACACATTTAATTTATACCTTCTTTTGGTTTAGCGTTTAGAAGTGCTTCGCTCGTTTAGCGTTTAGGGTTTAGGATTTTTTTATGTCACCACCTAAAAATCTGTCTAATCTGTCTAACCTGTCTAATCCCGAATTATCTGTCTAATCTGTCTAACCCGTCTAATCCTCTTTTGGTTTAGGGTTTAGAAGCCTCCGGCGTTTAGCGTTTAGGGTTGTTTTATGTCACCACCTAAAAATCCGTCTAACCCGTCTAATCCCGAATTATCTGTCTAACCTGTCTAATCCGTCTAATCTGTCTAATCCTCTTTTGGTTTAGGGTTTAGAAGCCTCCGACGTTTAGCGTTTAGGGTTGTTAAAAATCCGTCTAAACGCTTCAAACATCTAATCCCAATCTGTCTAATCCGTCTAATCTGTCTAATCCGTCTAATCCCGAATAAAATCCGTCTAATCCTCTTTTGGTTTAGGGTTTAGAAGCCTAAAGCGTTTAGCGTTTAGGGTTGTTTTATGTCACCACCTAAAAATCCGTCTAAACGCTTCAAACATCTAATCCCAATCTGTCTAATCCGTCTAATCTGTCTAATCCGTCTAATCCTCTTTTGGTTTAGGGTTTAGAAGCCTTCGGCGTTTAGTGTTTAGGGTTGTTTTATGACACCACCTAAAAATCCGTCTAAACGCTTCAACCATCTAATCCCAATCTGTCTAATCTGTCTAATCTGTCTAATCTGTCTAAACCCGAATTATCCGTCTAACCCGTCTAATCCCGAATTATCTGTCTAATCCGTCTAATCTGTCTAATCCGTCTAAACTAATTAGGGCCACGCAATTGCGCAGCCCCATTTCTTATTTCTCAGTTTTATCAGATTACAAAAAACCTGTATTTAAACTTTTTAGTTTAGATGCCTTCGGCGTTTAGGGTTTAGGGTTGTTTTATGTCACCACCTAAAAATCCGTCTAATCCGTCTAACCCGTCTAACCCGTCTAATCCCGAATTATCTGTCTAACCCGTCTAATCTGTCTAATCCCGAATAAAATCTGTCTAATCCTTATTTAAGATCCAACTCCCCAATAATGTTACTCGCGCCACCCAATTTATCTACGATAAACAATGTGTAACGAATGTCAACACTAATGGTGCGTTGTACCGATGGCATAAAGCCAAAGTCACTCGCAATTGCTTCCCAGTTGCCATCAAATGCAGTACCTATCAACTCACCGTTTCCGTTGATTACAGGACTACCTGAGTTACCACCCGTAATGTCGTTGTTGCTCAAGAAACAAGTGTGAAGTTCGCCATCCGCATCGGCATAGCGACCAAAGTCTTTCTTCTTGATGATGTTGATCAATGCATCCGGTGCATCGAATTCGAAATCACCAGCAATGTATTTTTCAAGGATACCGCGTGACGTAGTAAAATAATTATAATTCACTGCATCGCGGGCTTTGTAGCTTTCAATAATTCCATAGCTCAAACGCATCGTTCCATTCGCATCTGGTGCAAATACTTTGTCTTTCTCCATTTCAAATTGTGCCGCCATGTACAAACGATTGGCACGCGCCAATTTGTTCGTGATTTCGTCAAGCACTGGTTTTAAGTCAACATTCATCATGTTTACATAACCCGCAATGATGGTGTACAAAGGATCTTTTTCAATGTTCTTTGCTTTGAAATTCGCCATGGCTTTTTTCAATTTTACTGTATCACAGAAAATTGAACTGCTCCACAATGAATTTGCCATTTCGGTGTAGTTGTGCTTGAACTTCTCGTCCATTTTCAACATAGATGCAGGCAACGACGCATGGTCTAAGTCCATCAAAATATGCTTCAATACCACTGCAATTACTTGTTTTTCAATGTTTCCGTTGAATTCATGGTAAGCCTCAGAAATTCCCTCCGTATAACCCGCAATCATTTTGGCAACCGCCGCATTCATTTTGCGAATTTTTGCAGAATCTTTCACCGCATCCATTGCAGCAATGTCTTTTTGGGTTTTGATAATGCCATACACTTGACTCACGTTTGCCATTGGAACGCTGTTAGAAACACCGTCTTGGAAGTACACAGAGTACAAACCGTATTTGTTCAAGCCGGCATAAGCTTCGTCGTAAAGGCTGGTTACGTCGCCATAATCAGCTTGTTTGTTATTCGCTCTTACCCATTGCTCAAATGCCATTTCGGCACTTTTGCGCTTTTGGTAGAACTCAGGTTTCGACAATTCTTTCGCTTCGCCGTTGAATTTATTCCAGTAGTTACCCAAACCAGCCAATTTAGAACTGTACATCAAACGCACGTTTTTGTCGGCCTTCATGTAGGTTTCGTACACATCCATGATGTCGCGACGCACCTGCACTCGCATTGGGCGCTCTTTGCCTGAAAGGTAACGAATTCCCTCAGAATACGTATAACGGGTAGTCCTACCTGGATATCCCATGGTCATTGCAAAATCACCTTCTTTCACTCCTTTGAGGGATATTGGGAAGTGGTGATAAGGGGCGAACGCTTTGTTTGCTGCGTTATAGTCGGCAGGCTTGTTATTGGCGTTTGTATAAATGCGGAACATAGAGAAGTCGCAAGTGTGGCGAGGCCATCTCCAGTTGTCGGTTTCACCACCGAATTTACCAACATTTTCTGGTGGCGCACCCACCAAACGAATGTCACGGAAAACTTCGTAGTACATAGCAAGGAACTGATTGCCATTGTAGAATGGAGTCACTTCAATGATATAGTTTGCAGCTTCATCGCCGAGGGCTTTTAACAAATTGCCTCTTACCACATTCACCTGAGCAGCAATTTTTGCAACCCTTTCGGTTTCAGGAGCGTTGATGGCAACACCGTTAAATACTTGTGTAGTTACATCTTCAATTTTACGAAGCAAGCCAATGTTGAAGCCAGCGCGACGCTCTTCTTGCATTGATTTTGCCCAAAATCCGTTTGCTAAAATATTGTCTTGTGGAGTTGCAATTTCTTGAATTGCATCGTAACCACAGTGGTGATTGGTAAGGAACAAACCTTTGCTAGAAATGATTTCACCAGAGCAGAACATTCTGCCCTGCTTAGACATAAGTCTAACCACCGCATCTTTTGCAGATGATTTGTTAATAGCATAAATATCTTCAGCAGATAATTTCAAACCACGGGCTTGCATTTTGTCTTGAATCTTGCTGAGCAAGTTCAAAGGCCACATACCCTCATCGGCACGCAAAGCAAGCACACTGCAAGCTGCCAATAATAAACTTAAAATTCTATGTTTCATAAAAAGAGCAAAAGTAAGAAAAAGATTAGACAGATTAGACGGGTTAGACAGATTAGACAGATTTTTGTTTATAAACCAAATCGGCTGCGCCGATTTAAAGTCTTAAATCAACGAAATTTCCAGTGATGCAGCCCTTGACGTCGTAGAAAACGGCGGTGGGATTTAACAGGTTTTCTAAATCCATAGAGAGGAATTCTTTGTGCGAAACTGCCAAAATTACCGCGTCATAACGCATGGTGGGTATTGTGTTTTGAGAGATAACTCCATACTCATGGAACACCTCCAATGGGTTTGCCAAAGGATCATAAATGGTTACATTTACATCATATGATTGCATTTCTTTTACAATATCAATTACCTTGGTGTTGCGCACATCAGGACAATCTTCTTTGAAGGTGAAACCCATCACCAATAAGTTTGCATTTTTTACCATGATGTCCTTTTTTAACATCAACTTAATTACTTCAGTGGCAACATATTTTCCCATTTCATCGTTTAGCCTGCGTCCCGCCAAGATGATTTCTGGGTGGTAACCCAAGGCTAGCGCTTTCTGAGCCAAATAATATGGATCAACGCCAATGCAATGGCCCCCAACAAGACCGGGTTTAAATTTCAAGAAATTCCATTTGGTGCCCGCTGCCTCCAAAACATCATGGGTGTCAATGCCCATCAAATTAAAAATTTTGGCCAATTCATTTACAAAAGCAATGTTGATGTCGCGCTGGCTGTTTTCAATGACCTTTGCAGCCTCCGCCACTTTGATGCTCGACGCTTTGTGGGTTCCAGCGGTAATCACACTTTTATAAACGTCGTCTATTTCAATTGCAATTTCAGGGGTACTGCCACTGGTAACCTTTAAAATTTTGGTAACTGTATGTTCTTTGTCGCCGGGATTGATGCGCTCAGGCGAATATCCTGCAAAAAAATCTTGGTTAAATTTCAAACCACTCACTTTTTCAAGCACGGGCACACATTCCTCTTCGGTAACTCCAGGATAAACGGTGCTTTCATACACCACAATATCTCCTTGTTTTAAAAACTTTCCAACCGTTTCACTGGCTTTGATCAAAGGCGTAAGAACAGGGCGGTTGTGTTTGTCGGTTGGCGTGGGAACTGTAACAATGAAAAAGTTGCACTCCCATAAATCAGCGGCATTCGTGGTGGTATACAACCCCGTTGCGCCATTGTTTGCCAAATAATTTTCATCGGAAACAAGCACATGGTCCAATTGTTCCGCTGAAATTTCCAAAGTGCGGTCGTTAAACTCCTTCAATTCGGCTATACGCTGCAAATTGATATCATACCCAACCACTTTGTATTTTTCAGCAAAAGCCACCGACAGGGGCAATCCCACATAACCCAAGCCAATGATTGCAATTTTGTATTGTTTGTTTGTGGTATTTGGCATCGTTTGGGGTTTAAAAAAGGTGTATGTGGTTTGGTAAGTGGTCAAAAATAATATAAACTTGATCCATAAACAAGAGATTAGACGGATTAGACGGGTTAGACAGATTAGACAGATTTTTTGGGGGAACCCTAAACCTACCGAATATTTCTGGCAGCAAGCCACATTTCTAAGTTATATTTGCGCCAAGCGTTGTTCCAAGCGGCCTCCGTGTTTTTGGTGTTGTTTACCAAGCCCGTAAGCAACAATTGTTTTGGAACCGCATAGCCATACTTCCAGCCCGACCAACAAATGTGAGCCGGCAACAATGCTGTAAATGCCTTTCTCAATATCCATTTTGAATACCCTTCGCGCAACTTGTATTCAGATGGCAAACTCAATCCCAAATTTACCAAACGGTAATCCAAAAAAGGTGAACGCATTTCTATCGAATTTAACATCGATGCCATATCTTCATATTGCAAAATGCAGTTGAACTTGGTATCAAAAACTTGCTTGCGACATATAAAATCAAAATAACTTTTGCAGTTTTCTTTTTTTGAAGGATGATTCAAACCCGAAACCTGAAACTTGCCCGTAACTGAATAATTCATTAAGATAGCATAAATTTTAGGCCATTTATACTTTAATGCTGCATAAACCGCCGATTTAAACTGTAAAAAATAACCCTGATTCCAATTGCCCTTGGTTAATTTCATTTCTCTAAAACCATTCGCAATTGAACCTCTAAATGTATCTATTAGCAAACTACCCAAATCTTTTGGGAAATAGCCACCATAAATTTCATCAGGACCCTGACCATTCAATACCACCGTAAAGCCTTGCTTCTTGATTTCTTCCATGGCATAGGCATGCAACAAATGCGACACACTCAACACAGGCAAATCAAATTTCACCAACAAATTGGGAATTTCCTGCTTAAATAATTCAATATTGATGTTGATGGGATGACATACCACATGCTTCAAATGCTTTGCATTTTCTTGAACCATGTTCCACTCGTTTTTGTCAAATCCCTCAAAATTTAACGTAAACGCATGGATATATTGGATTTCAATTTCCTTGTTTTCAACCATTTCATCAATGGCAAATGCAATGGCAGACGAGTCTAAGCCCCCACTCAACATCAGCGCCACAGGCACATCCGCGCGCAAACGCAGTTTGATAGATGATTTGAATGTGTCTAATATTTCTGAAGCCAATGCTGTTGCATCTCTTTCAACCAAATTATCTGGAGGGAAATAATATTGCATCATTTCAATGCCTTCTTCTTTCACATAGCCATAAGAACCTGCCGCAAATTCATGAATGCCTTCAACAAAAGTTTCACCCGAAATGGTTGTATTGGCACCATACACCAAATAATTGTTCAATGCCTCCTTATTCGATACTTTGCTTTCTTTCACTATTAACAGCGATTTCATTTCCGAAGCAAAATAAAAGGCGTTGTTCTGCACCATGTAATACAGCGGCTTGATGCCCAAACGGTCTCTCGACAACAACACCGTTTTGTTCACTGAATCATAAATGGCAATGGCCCACATGCCATTGAATAGATCAAATGCCGCCTCTTTGTAATGGTAATAAGCCGTTAGCAAAACCTCAGTATCAGAAGTGGTTTGAAAACCATACCCCAAACCAATTAAATCTGCCTTAATTTCTAAGTAATTGTAAATTTCTCCATTAAAAACAATTGACAAACCAAAATCTTTAATTTCAAATGGTTGGTTTGAACGTTTGTCAACGTCAATGATCGACAAGCGGTTAAATCCAAAAGAAACATGGTCAAATACCCTATAGTCTTGACTATCGGGACCCCTATACTCAGATTCCGACATCATTAATTTCAAAGAATCAACATGGTTTGCTGCCTCAGAATTAAAGTTAACTATTCCGTAAATTCCACACATTTAATTTAAACAAAAACAAATATATAAGGTGTTAGCCTGAAATTAACTAAATAATTTTTTAAAAGTGGGTATTTCTTGATTCAATGTAATTAGATTAGACAGATTAGACGGGTTAGACAGATTAGACAGATTGGGATTAGTGGTTCGAGCCGTTTAGACGGATAATGAGGTGGGGACTTGAAAATAACCCTAAACGCACGCAGTGCTACTAAACACTAACCCCTAAACCAAAAAAGATTAGACGGGTTAGACAGGTTATCCCGAAAGCTTTCGGGAGGATTAGACAGATTGGGATTAGTGGTTTGAGCCGTTTAGACGGATAATTAGGTGGGGACTTGAAAATAACCCTAAACGCACGCAGTGCTACTAAACACTAAACCGATAATAGTTGATGGTTTTTTCCAAAGCTGCTTTTAAGTCAGTTTTTGGATTGTAGCCTAAAATTTCTTTGGCAAAGGTAATGTCGGCGAGGCTGAATAAGATATCGCCTTTTCTAATGGGGCCGTGTTCTGCATTTACTTTTGATTTGGTAATGGCTTTGATTATTTTCCAAATGCCTAACAAATCTGTAGCTTGTCCGCAAGCAACATTAAACACATAGTGCTTGCCTTCTTCTAAATATCCAAACAATGCCAAGGTATTAATGGCTACCACATTTTCTACGGGTGTAAAATCACGGGTAATGCTGCCATCACCATTGATTAAGGGCGAAACGCCCTCCAAGGCAGATTTGATAAACAATGGAATTACAGCAGCATAAGGCCCATTCGGATCTTGTTTGGGACCAAATACATTGAAATACCGAAACCCAACCACACTCATGTTGTAGTTTTTGGCAAATGCCTCGCCATACAATTCGTTCGACATTTTGGTGGCAGCGTAAGGACTTAACACCTTTCCCACTCTTTTCTCTATTTTGGGGGACTCATTCAAGTCTCCATACACCGATGAGCTTGAGGCATAGACAATGCGATCTATATTGTGTTTGCGGGCAGCCATGAGCATATTCAAAAACCCATTTACATTTACATTGTGCGAAGCAATGGGATCGTTGATACTCCTTGGTACAGAACCCAAAGCCGCCTGGTGGCTAATTGCATCCATGCCTTCGCATGCTTTTTCACAATCTACTATGTTGCAGATATCGCCTTCTAAAAATTCAAATTTTGAGTGGTTTTCAAATTCAGCCAAATTGCCATAATGCCCTGTAGACAGATTGTCTAACACCCTCACCAAAGTAACATCATCGCGCTGCAACAAAGAAGCCACCAAGTTTGAACCAATAAATCCGGCTCCACCCGTAACAAGAATTTTCATGCTACAAAGGTAATTGAAATAAACCCTAAACGTACGCAGTGCAACTAAACCCTAAACACTAAACCAATTTAAAAGGCCTTTTTGTCACCCTTCACCGTATTAAAAACGGTACGCCAAATGATGCGTAAATCTAAAAAGAAGTTCCAATTTTCACCATACCAAATGTCGTATTCTACACGTTTTTCCATGTCATTCACTTCCTTGGTTTCACCTCTATAACCATTTACTTGTGCCCAACCCGTAATTCCTGGTTTCAACCAATGCCTCAACATATATTGAGAAATTAATTTGCTATATTGCTCTGTATGCTTTAACATATGGGGTCTTGGGCCAACAACACTCATGTCGCCCATGAATACGTTAAAAAACTGTGGCAATTCATCAATATTGGTTTTGCGCATAAACTTGCCTAGTTTGGTTAACCGATCGTCGTTTGCAGAAGCCTGACGCAAATGTGCCTCATTGTTCACCTTCATGCTTCTAAATTTGATACATTTAAAGGTGGCATTGTTTTTACCACTGCGGTCTTGTACAAAAAATACGGGTCCTTTTGAACCCAATTTAATTAGCAACGCAATAATGGGAAACAACCAACTAAAGAGCAATACAATCACCAAAAAACTAAAAACCAAATCAAAGGCACGTTTCTTAATTTGATTGTATCTGTATTCCAATGGTTCAGTACGCAAACTCAACACCGGAAAAGTACCAATAAAGTCAATGGAAGTTTGGTGGTGCACCAACCCATGGAAATTAGGAATAAAGCGCATTTTTATAAAACTTAACTCAGCTTTGTTGTACAATGAAGCAATAACAGGATTTTCATCAGGCAACCCCATGCAAAATACCTCAGTAATTTCCCGTTGTTTACAAATCTCAATCAACTCCGCTTCGCTTCCCAATACCCTGTTTTCGTAATGATTTTCATTCACCTGGTTGTTTTTTGGGATAATTAATCCCGCCACTTCAAAAAACTGAGGTTTTGTTTTTAAATAATTGGCAAATTCCCTGGCTTTTTCATATTCACCCATTACTGCCACCCTAATTGTTAGCAATTTGGTGGTACGGTAATATTTGAGTACCATTAAATGACAAAAACGACTTATCAACAAGCCTAACATGGTAATTCCCATAAGGGAAAAAATCAAATTGCGCGAAACCATGGTATGAAAAACAAAAAACAAAACAAACCCAAAAATGAGCACATATAAAAAATAGGCCCTAAAGGTATTGCGGTTGTAATTCTCATATTCAGAAATGCTGGAATCTGAGTATACCCCTACAAAAGAGGCTGCCAACAACCACGAAGAAATTGAAGCAGCTACAAAATTCACACTGCGTGAAAGGTTAATGGAACCAAATTCAGAGACCAAAAATGGCATCAACAAATAATAGCAAAGCAGCAGCGCCAAAAGATCTAATAGGGCAACTAACAACTTTAAACTTTTTGATTGCATTGGCATAACGGTTTTGTATTGACAAAAATAATACCAAACTTTTAAGCACACACAAAGACTATATGAATGAATGATTTTCTTTGTAAAAAGAAAAGGCACCGTTTGGGTGCCTTTAGAAAAATTTAATGTTGAATTTAGATTAATATACTTTAAACTAAATTTAAAAGTATATTACTTTTTAAATCAATTAATTTAAAACACGCTCATAAAAATTTAGGAGTTTGATAGATTCATGGTCCCATGATAATTCATTAATTACCCGGTTGTAACCAAATTCGCCCATTTTATTACGTAAATCGGGATTATTAAACAAATATTCGATTTTATCAGCAAAATCAGCAACTTTATTCGCATATAAAGAAGCATCTTGTGCAGAAAAACGACCTTCCTTTAAATCATATTGCACAATTGGCTTTTTAAGAGCCATATACTCCATGATTTTATTCATTGTGCTCAAATTGTTCATTTCAGTAGGCTTGTCTGGATTTACACATATATCTGCCGTATTTAAGACATCAACCAATAGTTGATCCGATACCCTTCCGTAAAAATCGACATCATTATCCAAACCCAATTTTGATGTATATAATTTCAAACTTTCCAAAGATGTACCCCCTCCTAATATTGCCAATTGGATATCAATCTTTTTGTCAATTAAAATTTTGAAACTTTCTAGCAATAAGTCAACGCCTTCTTGCTCGCCTATTACACCCACATAACCCAATAAATATTTCTTCCCCTTTTTAAATTCCAATTTCGGGTCTTGAATTTTCAATCTGTCTAATTTAGGGCCACTGCGTATTAC
>CANFVI010000007.1 GCA_947450405.1 Flavobacteriales bacterium | reverse complement strand
TATGGTTACTCCACGTTTTGAAAGGGTTGAAAGATTTTCAGTAACTGCTGGTTGTTGAAACATATCTAAATCCATTGCTGGTGCAATAAAAACAGGGCATCGGGCAGAAAGGTAAGTAGTAAGCAGAAGATTATCGCATTCTCCATGTACCATTTTCGCAAGTGTATTAGAGCCGCAAGGTGCAATGATAAATGCGTCGGCCCATATACCAAGTTCAACGTGGTGATTCCACATTCCTGTTTTTTCATCAAAAAAATGAACAAGGGTAGGATTTTCTGAAACTACAGAGAGGGTTTCGGCGGTTACAAATTGCAGGGCCGATTGTGTGCAAATGACTTGCACGTGTGCGCCGGATTTTTTTAGAAGGCGAACAAAATGAGGAAGTTTATAGGCGGCGATGCCGCCTGTAACTCCTACTAATATTTTTTTACCCGTTAACATTCTCGGGAGCACCTGGTACTCTCCAATAGGTTTTATGGTCAATAAATTCTTGTGTTGCCAACAAAGTTGGTTTTGGCATACGCTCGTACATCAAAGAGATTTCGATTTGCTCACGATTTTCTTGAATTTCTTCAAGATTGTCGCCATCATTTGCAAATGGTTCTAATCTACTACGCAACTCTTCTTTTTGTTTTTCAGCAATTTGATCAGCTCTTCTTGAAATTACAACAGCACTTAAGTAGATGTTGTCAGTTTCACGATCCATATTACGTAAATCGCGTGTTTCAGCATTTCGAGATTGTTTATTTATACTCATAATAGTTCTTTTAATAATTTAATTTCTTTTTCTGCTTTAATTTTATAATCTAATGCTTCGTTATAATGGGCACTATTTTTATCGTTGTTGTATTTGTAATCTTCAAAGTTAACCAATACTTCTTCAAAACGTTCTTTTCTTTTTCTTTCAATACTGTTTAGGGCATAAATATATTGTGCCTTCACTGTTAAGTATTCAAGTTCTTCGCGTTGTTTGATGTCTGGATAAAGCTTAACTGCAATTTTGGCTGAGGTAACAGCAGCTTTGAATTCTCCCATTTTGAAGTATTGTTGTACATGATCGTATTCCTTTTGTTGCAATTTTGCACGCAATACATCGAGGTGATCGTTACAACGTTGGGTATATTCTGAATTTGGGTAATAGTTGGTAAAAGTTTGTAATGCTTCCATTACATTTTTTGTTTCAGATTGATCGAGCTCATATGAACCAATTGCGAGGAAATCGCAATACAAACTCATGTATGAACATTCAATGAATCTGTGGCTTTTGTCGAAATTATCTGTATAATCTTTAAAAAACATGGACGCGTATTGATAATCCTTCAATTGATAATAACTCATTGCAGAATAATAATAAATGGTTTCCATGCTATCGGAATTTTTATATAAATCGCGCAGTTGGTCATACAATCCAACAGCTCTGAGGTAATCTTTTTTACCGTACAATTCCATGGCTTTTTTGTATTTCACCTGTGGATTTTTTGATTTAAGGACTTTGTTATAGTCGCTACAAGCAAACAGCACAGGAATTAAAGCAAGAATGATATACTTTGCGATTTTTTGCATTTTACCTTGCAAATATACCTAAAATAAAGGTTTTTTCATAATTTAATGAAGTATGCATAAAATGTTTATTGTTTGACATTTTGAAATAGTACTTTTGTGACTTTATGAGAACTGTTAACGAGTTACAAACCATCGCAACCCAAGTGCGCCGTGATATTCTAAGAATGGTATACGCTGTAAAAAGTGGCCATCCAGGCGGATCTTTAGGTTGTGCAGATTTTTTAACGGCTTTGTATTTTAAATATATGAAGCACAATCCTTCAAAATTTGAGTTAACCGGAAATCAAGAAGATGTGTTCTTTTTGAGTAACGGACATATTTCACCAGTTTTTTATAGCGTTTTGGCGCGTAGCGGTTACTTTCCAGTTCCTGAAATGGCTACCTTTCGTAAATTAAATACCCGTTTGCAAGGTCATCCTACTACCCATGAAGGTTTGCCAGGTGTGAGAGTTGCTTCTGGTTCTTTAGGACAAGGAATTAGTGTTGCAGCTGGTTTGGCGCTTGAAAAAAAGTTAAACAACGACGATAGCACCGTTTGGGTGCTCACTGGCGACGGTGAACTTCAAGAAGGTCAAATTTGGGAAGCAGTTATGTTCTCTAAACATTATAAAATTGACAACATGATTGTTACTGTTGATTTTAATCAAAAACAAATTGACGGTAGTACCGGCGATGTAATGGGAATTACAGAGCTTTCGAGTAAATTCTTGGCATTTGGTTGGGAAGTACTAGAAATGGATGGCAACGATTGGAATAGTATGGATACAGTTATTCCCCAAGCACAAGCAAAACTTGGTCAAGGAAAACCTATCGTAATTATCATGAAAACTGAAATGGGTCAAGGTGTTGACTTCATGATGGGCACCCATGCTTGGCATGGTAAAGCACCAAGCGAAGAGCAGATGAATAGCGCCATGGCACAATTGCCAGTTACTGAATTAGGCGATTATTAATCCCTCAAAATAATGAAAAAAGGAACCCTCTTACTCTTTATTCTTTGCCTTTTTAATTTGGCCCAAAGTCAAATGATCAATGGCTTTAAGGGTAAAAAAACGAGGATCCTATTTTTGCTAGATGGCAGCGGAAGTATGCTTGCCGAAATGGATCAATCGAATCGTTGGTCGGTGGCAGTGACACTTATGTCACAAATTGTTGATACGCTTAGAACAATTCCCGATGTAGAAGTTGGTTTGCGTGTATTTGGGCATAACCAACCAAACGACAGGCGCGATTGTAATGATACAAAATTAGAAGTGCCATTTTCACCATATAACCACAAACAATTTGTGGGCAGGTTAAGGCAAATAAAACCACTTGGTTTTACTTCTATTACCCAGTCTTTGTTGGCTTCTGCCAAAGATTTCCCTGAAGATAAAAATGCAAGAAATGTAATTATTATCATTACAGACGGTGTTGAAGAGTGCGGTGGAGATCCTTGTAAGGTGAGTGAACAATTGCAAAAGAAAGGAATTATTTTACGTCCTTTTATTATTGGATTGGGCACCGACGCGGAAGTTTTCAGAAAAGCATATAGCTGCGCTGGTCGTTATTACAATGCTGAAAACGCAGGCGAATTTCAAAAAATTATTGGGGTTATTATTAACCAAGCATTAAACAATACCACTGTTCAAATTAATTTGTTGGATGCACAAGGAATGCCAAGAGAAACGGATGTTCCAATTACGTTGTATGATGCTGATAATGGTGTATTGTTAGAGAATTTTGTGCATACCATGAATGGAAAAGGTATTCCAGATACTTTGTATTTGGATCCAATTCGCAGATACCGCGTTGTGGCCCATACGTTACCACCCGTGACACTCAATAACTTTGAGGTTGTGCCGGGTAGACACAATACCATTCCATTAAATACGCCACAAGGAAATCTGTATTTTAAAATCGGAGGGACAACAGGTTATGGCAGATTATTGGCCATTGTGCGAAAAGGAGGCGAAATGGAAACCATCAATGCACAAGATTTTAATACGGTGAAGAGATATTTGACAGGTGGCTATGACATTGAAGTTTTGTCGATTCCACGCATAAAATTTTCAAATATTTCTGTTAGACAAAATCAAACTACTACCGTTGAAATACCATCACCAGGAATGGTGCAGTTAAGTATAAACAGAGATGTAACAGCTGCGGTTTTTCAAAAAATAGACAACAAAATGGTTTGGGTGATGGATTTTAATAGTTCTCAACCCAAGCAAGTGCATGTTTTACAACCTGGTGATTATACAATTGTGTATAGGCCAAAAAGTGAGACAAGAACACTTTATACCAAGAAAAAAGAAATTAAAGTACAATCAGGAATAAATACTCAAGTATCGTTATAAAATGAGAAAATTTGAAATATTAGGTAGCAAAGACACACGAAGTGGTTTCGGTGCTGGATTATTAGAAGCTGGACAAGCCGACGAAAATGTTGTTGCACTTTGTGCCGACTTAACAGGGTCGTTAATGATGGATGCATTCAAAGATGCTTTTCCAACAAGATTTATCCAAGCGGGTATTGCCGAAGCGAACATGATGGGAGTAGCAGCAGGATTGGCTATTGGTGGAAAGGTTCCATTTACTGGAACGTTCGCAAACTTTTCTACTGGCCGTGTTTACGATCAAATTCGTCAAAGCATTGCTTATAGTCATACCAACGTGAAAATTGCTGCATCGCATGCGGGTTTAACATTGGGTGAAGATGGTGCTACCCACCAAATTTTGGAGGATATTGGGTTGATGAAAATGTTGCCAGGCATGACGGTTATTAATCCTTGTGATTATAACCAAACCAAAGCAGCCACCATTGCCATTGCGAAGATGCATGGACCAGTTTATTTGCGTTTTGGTAGACCAAAATGGCCTGTATTTATCTCTGAAGATACACCATTTGTAATTGGAAAAGCGTTAATGTTAAATGAAGGCACAGACGTAAGTATTTTTGCTACAGGTCATTTGGTATGGAAAGCCATTGAAGCGGGTCATATTTTGGCTGAAAAGGGCATTAGTGCTGAAATTATCAATATTCATACAATCAAACCATTGGATGTTGAAGCTGTAATTGCATCCGCTAAGAAAACCGGTTGTGTTGTAACTGCAGAAGAACATCAAATGAACGGTGGGTTGGGTGATAGTATTGCGCAATTATTGGCCTTAAAAATGCCTACGCCATTAGAAATGGTAGCAGTGAACGATAGCTTTGGTGAAAGTGGTACTCCAGATGAATTATTGGTGAAGTACCACCTCGATAGCCAAGACGTTGCAGATGCGGCAATCAGGGCTATTGCTAGAAAAGTATAACCTATTACAAAACTATGCAGTTTTTTGAATGGCCTCTATCAGGGCCATTTTTTTTGCACGAGATATTTTTATTCTCGTGTTGTTATTCATGACAACTTCGTCTGTACTAAAAGACTTAACATGGTCTAGATTTACCGCATAAGAGCGGTGAACACGAACAAAAGTTTCCGGGAAATTATGAATGATTGATTTTATTGTTTTAGAAATGGTATAAAATTTACTGTTGGTATATAAGTTTGAATATGAACCATATGCTTCAATAAAAACGATATTGTTATATTGTAGTTTCGTAATAGATCTATGATCTTTTATCACAATATGATTTTTAATATTTAAATTATTCTCTCCAGATAAATGATTCTGGATTCGTACTGCAGCGAATTTAAAATCATTTTCAAGGTCATTTGTCAATAGGTAATCATAAAAACCGTTTCTTAGACATTCAATTGCATAGTCAGCGTTTTCTGCAACCATAATTAAGAAAATGTTCTTCCTGTTGATTCCATTGAATTGTTCTTCGGTTGAAAGAATATTACAATTGGTTTTATCTACGAAAATGCAAATTTTGTCTGTCAGAGAAAAATTATGCTTATCTGTAGCAAATTTACCTAATGATAGAATCTTGGAATCTGAGAATTTCGCAGAAATCATATCATTCAATTTATTGGTGTGAGATTGATTGTTAAGTTGAATGAAAAATATCATATTCTAAATTATTTAATGATTCCGGTATTCGTCCAGGAATGGCGTATTTGGTAATTTATAGAATTTACTCTACAAATTTAATATAATATTTTATAATATTCTTGAATAATTAAAAAATTACGAATAATATATAAATAATTGTATACAATTGATTTATGTGTTTTTTTGACATTGTATTTCTTGTTTTGATTCAAATAGAGGGCAGTAAAGGATAATTCTGTTTGGAATTTAGAAATAAAGATTTTATTAATACAAAATTCAATGCCATTCAAATTACATCAAACTTGTTGATTTAAAATTACATTGATTGCCAAAACTTGAAAGATTTGGTGAAAGTGGTACTTCCGTTGAATTATGGATGAAGTGCCACCTCGATAGTCAAGATGTTGCCATGCATCATTCTAGACTATTGCTAGAAAAGTATAACCTATTACTGAACTATGCAGTTTTTTGAAGGGCCTCAATAATAGCCGTTTTTTTAGCGCGCGATATTTTTATTCGGGTATCATTCTTCATAATCACTTCATCTGTGCTAAATGATTTCACATGATCAAGATTTATGGCGTATGAGCGGTGAACACGAACAAAAGTTTCCGGGAAATTATGAATGATTGATTTTATTGTTTTAGAAATGGTATAGAATTTACTGTTGGTATATAAGTTTGAATATGAACCATATGCTTCAATAAAAACGATATTGTTATATTGTAGTTTAGTAATAGATTTATGATCTTTTATAACGATATGTTTTTTAATATTCGAATCAGTCTCTCCTAATAAATTATTTTGGATTCGGTCTGATGCGAATTTAAAATCATTGTCAAGGTTATTTGTTAATAGATAATCATAAAATCCGCTTCGTAGACATTCAATTGCGTAGTCTGTATTTTCGGCAACCATAATTAAGTAAATATTCTTCCTACTGATTCCATTGAATTGTTCTTCGGTTGAAAGAATATTACAACTGTTTTGATCAACAAAAATGCAAATTTTGTCTGTAAGGGAAAAATGAGGTTTCTCTGTAGCTAATTTTCCCAATGAAATAATTTTCGATGATGGAAATTTTGCAGAAACCAAATCATTGATTTTTTTGGTGTAAAATTGATTGTCGATTTGTATAATAAAAGTCATGTTTTGTAGTATAAATACTTCTGTTATTTTCCAGTTGCTGATTGTATGCAAATTGAGTGAACAGAATATTTTCTACAAATTTAACTCCAAACATAAATGCTAATTTTAAGTAAATGTTACATGATTTAATGTAGAACAAACTTGAATTTAAATCATTGAATTCTAGACTATTGTAAGTTGTATGCTTTTATGATTTGGGATTTTGGTACATATAAATTGATAAACCTGAACTAATTTAAGATAGTTTAAGGTTTTGAAGGTACACATTGGGGCTGATTCCGGTTATCTTTTTAAAGCTAACGTAATATGTAGTTCGTGAATTAAATCCTGAAATGTTACCAATTGCTTCCATTGTGTATTTTTTATTGCTATTGTCTTTTAATAATTCAATGGAGTGATCAATCCGCATTTCGCAAATGATATCAGGAAACGACTTGTTTATGTGGTTGTTGAGAATAAATGAAATATGATGACTTGGAATTGAAAAATGTTCTGATGCAAGAGCTATTGAAAAGTCGGGATTTAAATACAATTTTCTTTCTTTTATTTCTGAAATGATTGTTTGTGCTAAGATATATTCCTTATTATCCACTTCATCAATATCATTTTTTAATGATTTAAAATTGGGGAGTGATTTTTTATTGTCAGCTATCGTTTTGTAGTTAATTTTTGGCAAACCATAAAGAAGTAAAGGATTCAATAATATATATGTTGCTAGTGTAATTATTGCCAATCCTGTTACGAATATTGGGATTTTTAAAAATAAATTCGAATTATCAATAAATGATGAAATAAAAACAGCATTATAAACGGATGAAAATGAAACGGAAACAACAAAAATCGAAATGACAATTAGAAATAACTTTAACCATTTTAAAACAAATTGTGATTTGATTTCTCTATTTAATTGAATGTTTTTTATATAATATCGCCATGCAAACAATGTATAAGATACATATAGTAGAATCCTCAAAATAAAATTGTATTTTGCTTTCATTAATGTACCTGGATAATTGGCTATTTTGCTATAATCATCTGATATTACTCTTGCCCAATATTGCCAGTGTTGTGGACCGCCAGAATAATAATCAAAATTATCAATAATTGCATAAACAGCCGGTATTAAATGAAGCAAATCGATTTTTGAAAAGTTATAATTTTCATCTAGATTTATTACAACATAGAAATAGATTGCAGGTTGAACTATATAATAGAAAGGGGCAAACCCTCTCAATAAAAATGGTACTTTATCAATTAATCCTGTGAATACAAAAACATGTATTATATGGTAATGAATAATACCCCACAACATAGCAAACATGAACCCTTTAAGTTTTGGGTTTCCGTTTTTTTCCATTAAAATTGTTCCGCACGCAAAAAATGTTGTAAACACCGCAGCAATTAGCAATGCAACCACAGAAACGCTCAGTTTAATATAGCAAAACATATAAATTAAAATCTGAAGAAAATTAAATGAAACCAAATCATGAATTCTGATTTATTTCAGATTCAAATTTAAATAAATTTAACATGTGTTATACCATTTTCTTGGTATATAATTTAAATTGTGAATATAATTAACTGGATTTTATGTTTTGCAGGTATTCATAGGGCGTAATCCCGGTTATTTTTTTAAAACTCACGTAAAACGTAGTTCGTGAATTAAATCCTGAAATATATCCAATTGCCTCCATGGTGTATTTTTTATGACTATTGTTTTTCAATAGCTCCACAGCATGCTCAATTCGCATTTCGCAAATGATATCGGGAAACGACTTTTTTATATGGTTGTTTTTCTGTGATTTCGGAAATAATACTTTGGGCCCTGTTAATATTCTGCAATATTCCCATTAAATTTTTGTTCTAATTTTTTATCAAAATCAAAACTAAAGTAAAACAGTAGATCATAATCTATTTTATTTGAAAAATGTGGATGAATAAATGTACGGATTCTCAAAAAATAATGTCCTATAATCCCATAATGTTATCTATGGTAATTTGTATAATATTGTAATTCAGTGCTTTGTTTTTTTGTTGTTGCAGAATAATAAATGATACAATTTGCAAAAAATGCGGATTCAATTAATATCTAATTTTGTAAAAATGAAAACGCTAGGTGAAATAATTACAGAAGATATTTACCTTTTAGATGCAGATACCATCCATGGTAATAACTCTTGGGAGGAAGATTATCGCATTCATTTGCATGAGAATGAATTCAGATCTTTTAAAATTGGAATTCCTTTCACTAGTAAACATATTTATATAGAATCAGTGATTCAGTTTATTGAATCAAGCAAATTGGATGGTAGTTATTTTGTGTATTTCAATATTACAAACGAAGAAAATTTATTGACAATTGTAAATAATTATCAATCAGAAATAACCAATAAAACTTTCTTTATTTTGCCTGAAAAAAATGTTAAGTACTCAAAGTTATCTGCTTTTTTTTGGGACATACAATTATTGGGGTATGAGATTCACATTTTAAAATGTGACAATATGAAAGAGTGCAGATTATCGCCAGTTATCATGAATAAATATTGGCGAAAAGGTGCTAAAATTGGAATTACCGGATTCTCAAAGCATCCAATAGGCTTTGTGCGAAAAAAACAATTACAAGAGTTGATAAGGCAAAAAACTTTTGATTATTGGATAACCGAAACAATCAATCCGAAAGATCTTACTTATTTTGATCATATAAAATTGAGATTAGAATTGTTATAATTCAAGTCATTTAAATAAAAAAAGCTTAGATCAATATTGGTTTAGGCTTTTTTTAGGTTTTGGTAGTATTCATTTGGTGTAATTCCGGTTATTTTTTTGAAACTCGAATAAAATGTAGACCTAGATTTAAATCCGGATAAATTACCAAGCGTCTCCATTGTGTATTTTTTATTGAAATTATCTTTTAATAATTGAATAGCATGTTCAATTCTCATTTCACAAATAATATCTGGTATAGATTTTTTGATGTATTTATTGATAATAAAAGAAATATGATGACTGGGTATTGAAAAATACTGAGAAGCCAGTGCCAATGAAAATTCTACATCTGTATAAAGTTGTTTTTCTTTAATTTCATCAATTAATGTAACCGCAAGGTTATGCTCATTCATGTCAGTTTTATTATCATAAATCTGCATTGATTTGAAGTTTGATAGTGATTTGTGGTTATCACTGATTGTATTAAAATTAATCTTAGGCAATCCGTACAACAATATAGGATTAAATAATATATAGCTTGCCAAAACAATAATAGTTAATACGTTAATATATAATGTTAAATCAAAAATGTAATGTGATGGACTATTTTTTAATATAATAAAGTTAAAATTAAAAATAGAAGCCAGTATATTGGTAAATACATAGATTGAAATGATAATTAAAAAAAGCCTTAACCATTTTAAAACGAATTGATTTTTAATTTCTGTATTTAGTTGTATGTTTTTAATATAGATTCTCCATGAAAACATTATGTAAGAAATATACAATAATATGCGCAATATAAAATTGAATTTAGCTTTCATCAAAAAACCTGGGTAGTTGGCTATATTGCCATAATCATTTACAATTAAATTCGACCAATGTTGCCAATATTGAGGGCCACCGGCATAAAAAGTATAATTGTCAACGATTGAATAAACGGCAGGAATTAAATGTAATAAGTCTTTTTTTGAAAATATGTAATTTTCATCCAAATTAATCAATACATAGAAATATATCGAAGGTTGAATAAGATAGTAAATGGGTACAAAACCTCTTAATATAAATGGGAAATCTGTAATTAAACCTGTGAGTGCAAATAAATGTCGTAAATAGTATAAACTAATTCCGAAGAATATGGTAAACATTAACCATTGAAGTTTCCTGTTCCCATTTTTTTCGATTAAAATAGAAGTACATGCAATCAACGGAAACAATACAGATAATATTAGTAAAACTATAAAAAAAGTATCGGTTGAAATAAAGTTAATCATATTTTGTAATTCCCTTGCAAAGATAAAGGCATATTCGCCTTTGAATTAACAGAAACTCAAAAAAATCATTTTAATTCTGTTGTACCTTTGTTGGGCTAAATGAATACGAGGGAAATCTTAAGTGAGTATTTGAAAATAGAGCCAATTCAAGAATTGGTGGAAAATTGTCAAACAGCCAATCAAACTATTTTTTTACAAGGCTTGTGTGGATCAGGTGGTGCGATGGTTGTGGCATCTGTTTATGCATCTCTTCAACGTCCACTATTATTGGTAATGCCTAACAAAGAGGAGGCAACCTATTTGAAATCGGATTTAGAGAATTTATTAATAGGAGAGCCCATTTATTTTTTGCCAGAATCTTTTCTTAAGCCTTTTCAATCATCGCGAGAAAGCGCAATGTCTGTTCAAGAGAGAATAGAAACATTGAGTAGTTTTCGTAAAAACAACAAACGCATTTTGGTTACATATGGCCGTGCTTTGGCGGAATTTGTCATTGACAAAGTGCAACTTACTCAAAATTCATTTGAAATAGCAAAAGGCCAAACATTAGACGTTGATTTTTTAATGGAATTTTTAGAAATCAACGAATTTGAACGTGTTGATTTCGTGTTTGAACCTGGTCAGTTTAGTTTGCGTGGAGGGATATTTGATTTGTTTTCATTTGCCCATGAATATCCATTCCGAATAGAATTGGATGGCGATATCATTGAGAGTATACGTGCATTTGATGTTAACAATCAATTATCAATCAAAGAAATGGCCCAGTTTTCGTTGGTGCCAAAAATCAATGCCACCGATGATGTAAAGAAGTCGACAATTTTTGATTACCTCGATGAAAACACCTTGGTGATTTCATTGGATTCATTTTTGCAAGTTGAGGATTTGGCGAAAGGGTGGGAAACGGCACTTCAAAATTATCAAGCTGCCATTGATTTGAAAAGTGAGAATATTCCAACCCATCCAAAGGAAATTTGGATGAGTCCCAAACAATGGGTTCAATCGATATCAAAATTTAGGCAGATTTATTTGGGGGGAGAAAAACCGTTAGAAAAATTTACCACCATTGGTTTTCAGCAAGAACCTCAGCCAATATTTAAGAGGAACTTTGATATGCTAAAGACTTGGTTAGCTGAAAACCAGCAAAAGCAATATCAAACGTTGGTTTTTAGCGACAATAGCCGACAAATAGAACGTTTACAAACGATTTTAAAGGACACTTCCATTGAACATGAATTCACCCCTGTTTATGTAGGTTTATCGGGTGGTTTTTTAGATGCGGAAGCCAAAATAGCCTTTGTTACTGAGCATCAATTGTTTGATAAGTACTACAGGCCGAAATCACGTCAACAGTATTCCAACCAAACGTCCCTCACGTTAAGAGAATTGAAAAATTTAAAACCAGGTGACTTTGTAACGCATATTGACCATGGAATTGGCCGGTTTGCCGGGCTTGAAAAAATGCAAATGAATGGGGTTACCCAAGAGGTGGTTCGATTGGTTTACCGCGACAATGATCTGTTGTATTTGTCGGTGAATAGTTTGCATAAAATTAGCAAATATTCGGGAAAAGATGGAACAGCACCCACAATGCATAAGTTGGGAAGTGGGGCTTGGGAAAAGCAAAAACGTACTACTAAGAAAAAAGTTAAAGACATTGCCAGAGAACTTATTGCATTATATGCAAAAAGGAAAAAAGAGAAAGGCTTTGCTTTTGCTCCTGATAATTACTTGCAATTGGAACTAGAAGCTTCATTTTTTTATGAAGATACTCCTGATCAAGCCAAAGCCACTGAGGACATTAAGCGTGACATGGAAAATGAACAGCCCATGGACAGATTGATTTGTGGGGATGTGGGTTTTGGCAAAACGGAAGTTGCAATGCGCGCTGCTTTTAAAGCCGTTTGCGATAGCAAACAAGTAGCCATATTGGTGCCTACTACCATTTTGGCACAACAGCATTATAGAACATTCAAAAAACGTTTTGCAGGTTTCCCTGTTGAAGTTGACTACTTAAACCGTTTTAAATCAACCAAAGAACAGAAAGAAACTTTGGAAAAATTGAAATCTGGAAAGGTAGATGTAATTATTGGAACGCACCGTTTGCTTGGGAAAGACATTGAATTCAAAGACCTTGGCTTGATGGTGATTGATGAAGAGCAAAAATTCGGAGTGGGTGCTAAGGAGAAATTAAAAGCAATCAAGGTAAATATTGACACACTTACCCTTACAGCAACTCCAATTCCAAGAACATTGCATTTTAGTTTGATGGGAGCAAGAGATTTGAGTATTATCAATACTCCTCCGCCAAACAGACAACCTGTTCATACAGAATTGGCTACTTATAACCGTGAATTACTTGGTAAGGTGGTAACAGATGAAATGAATAGGGGAGGTCAAGTTTTTGTGGTGCATTCTAGGGTAAAAGACATTCATGAATTGGCCCATGTAATTGCCTCTGAAGTTCCAGGAGTTAGGGTTTGTGTAGCTCACGGTCAAATGGAAGGACATGAGTTAGAAGACGTGATGGTGAAATTTATAGAAGGCGAATATGACGTTTTGGTTGCCACAACAATTATTGAAAGCGGATTAGATATTCCCAATGCAAATACCATTGTTATTAACAATGCACATTTATTCGGATTGTCTGATTTACACCAAATGAGAGGTCGTGTTGGACGATCTAACATCAAGGCATTCTGTTATTTGTTATCACCACCGGTGAATTTACTACCTGAAGATTCTAGAAAAAGATTGAGAACACTTGAGGAGTATAGCGAATTAGGAAGCGGTTTCCAAGTGGCGATGCGCGATTTGGATATTCGCGGCGCTGGAAATTTACTTGGTGCAGAACAAAGTGGATTTATTTCGGAAATGGGATTTGACATGTATCATAAAATATTGGATGAGGCAGTTAGGGAATTGAAAAATGAAGAATTTACCGATACATTTGATGCATCGTACGATATTAAAAGCAGAGACTGCCAAATAGATACACATTATGAAATATTAATACCTTCTAATTATGTTTCTCAAACAGCAGAACGGTTGAGTTTATACAGCGATTTGTCGAATATTGATACGGAATTGGCATTGAGGGATTTTACCCAACAATTGTTAGATCGTTTTGGTAAATTACCTACGGAGGTTATTGCATTGATTGATTCAGTTCGTTTGAAATGGGCTGGAAAAGAACTTGGAATGGAAAAAATTGTATTGTCTGAAATGAAAATGCGTTGCTATTTTCCCGGTGACCCAAATGCTTCCGTATATCAAAGTAGTGCTTTCGCCGAAATTATGGGATTTGTAGCTCAAAATCAGAATAAGTTTGCAGTAAAACAGACCGACAAAGCGTTAATTGTGCAAGTAAATTTGGTGAATGATATTTTTGAAGCACTTCATGTTTTAGGGGAGTGGAAGACATATCTAAACCGTGAACTAAATTAAAATTATGCAAAAACTCTTTCGCTACACCTTTGTTTTAACTATGGTTACAATGACTACGAAAATCTTTTCCCAAACAACGCTTCCAAAACATAACCCCAATTTGCCGTTTATAAGCGCTAAAAAAAATATTTGGACAGGGAACCCGCTCTTAAAAGGGAAATATGTAAATATTGAATTTCCACATAACATCGGATTTAAAGATGTGATGAAGTGGAAAAGAATGAAAAATCCGTACGAAGCGTTTAAAAAAACGGATACAACCAAAATTAAGATATTTGAGGGATCAGAAAAAGTAATCACAGATACAGCTGATGGCATTTTTTGGTTGGGGCATGCTACTTTCTTGATTCGTTTGGGTGGTAAAACATTTATAACTGATCCTGTTTTTGGAAAGGTATCAGGTATTATGAAGAGAGAATCGGTTTTGCCGATTTCTCTTGATAAATTGCCGAAAATTGATTATCTTCTGGTGTCGCACGATCACCGTGACCATTGCGACAAGATGAGTCTTAAATATTTGGCTAAGAAAAACCCCAAAATGAAATACTTTTCAGGACTTGAAATGGATAAAGTTTTGAGTGGTTTTATGAAGGGCAATGAGGGACAAACTGCAGGTTGGTATCAGCAGTACACTCTAGAAAACCATGTTTTCAAGTTGTGGTTTTTGCCAACGAGGCATTGGTGCAAAAGAGGACTTACAGATGAGAATATTCGTTTGTGGGGGGCTTTTGTATTAGAAATTGATGGTTTGATTATTTATTTTGGTGGAGATAGTGGTTACGGAAGTCATTACAAGGAAACTGCTGAATTATTTCCAAAGATAGACATTGCAATACTTGGTATTGGTGCATTTGAGCCAGAATGGTTTATGGAGTCGAATCACTCATCGCCAGCCAAAGCTTATCAGTCTTTTCAGGATTTAAAAGCGAAATATATGGTTCCCATGCATTATGGTACATTTGATTTGGCCGATGAGCCAGTTTGTTTACCCGGGCAATTGCTGTCTGATATCGCTGTTAAAAATGAAATGACCCAACAGGTTTTGATACCAATGTTGGGTCAGAACATATTAGAAATGATTAAAAAATAAAAAGTTATTTTCTCATTATTTCCGTCATTTCATTTACATAGAACTGATAGTTCTTTGATTTTTTGTTGTTAGTTTCAATTTGACTTTTTTTTTGCTCTGCAACAGCCACAGAAGCTGAATCAACTTTTGGGGAAACCTCAATGGTTTTTCTTGGTTCAACTGTTGCTGTTTCATTTTGCACAACGGTTTTAACTGGCGTTGTTTCTTTAACAGGCTCTGAAGTTTTTACTTCGGCTTTTGTTTCAGCAACCTTTGTTTGAATTGTTGCTTTTGGTGTTTCTGCTTCTGGCGTTGGCTTTGATTCTGGCTCAGGAGTTCTTGGAACTTCTTCTAATTGTGGGGTCCCCTGAGTCATTTCTTCTTCGCCATTCATAGATTCACCTAAGAAACCGTAAGGACAACCATTGTTGCTTAAAACTCCAAAAACTTTACGACAGCTGTCTCTTTTATCTGGCACGCCATCATTGTCTTTGTCTTTTTGTGTACCAATGTAAATGTTAAGTCCCATGGTACCAGAAATGGTATTCGTGTATGCATATTCTGCAGCACCCCAAGCATCGTTAATGTTAAAATAAGGCTGAATAACACCTAAGTTCAAACTCATGCCCAAGGATACTCTATTCTGGGAATTTTGAAAATCATATTTGCAATAAGAAGCCCTAACGTCGAAAATTTCGCCAAGTTCTTGATGAACAGCCGCAGATACAAAGGCTTTATCTCCATTGAATCCAAAACCATAACCGCCCACAAGTTGAAGATTCGTTCTTTTAAATGGGAAAAACTCAAGCCCTAATGTATATCTAGGTTTTAGATAAGTTGTATAGGAAGATAAGTATTTCGAGCCACCTTGGAATCTCAAATTAAGTGTATCTCTTACTTGTTTAAAAACGTCTGAATTTAAATTCTTAGTTTGGGTTGTATCTAAACCATTGAATATCCATTCTCCTTTATATAAACTATGTTCAGTTGGAAGTACATCCCACACTATTTTTCCTAAATTTTGAATACTTCCAGAAACTCTAAATTTCTCATTGATTCTATATACAAAACCAGCTCCAAATGAATACCCTTGGTTTGAGGATAATCCCATCTTACCCATTTGGTCCGACATTGTTTTGTTCAAGTTCTTTCGATAGGCACTGTCACCAATTTTCGTTAAATCAACACCTAAAAGTGATGCCTGAGCATTTGCTTCTGCGGTTGCTTTAATTTGATAAATCGTATTTACACCAGTATCTGTTTGAAGATTTAAATAAGCACTATTTGCTTGGATATTTGCGATGCCATTAATCAAGCCTAAATTTACTCCTACCGATAATTCGTTGGTGATTTGACGACCGTAGGTAATTTCATTTTTCAAGTATGAAGTGAATTTGGTATTTGAAATATCTAGTTTAGCTTCTTTTCCAATATACGCAGCGTTACCGAAAAAAGCCAAACCAAATAAATCTTTTGGCAGGTTTATGTTTCCCTCAAGAAAAAGTGAAGTTGTATAGGTGAAATACGCTTTTTTGCTGCGAATTCCAAAGTGAAACAAATTTGTATTTGAAACCATTTCAAAGCCCATCTGCTTTTGGTTGGAATTGATTAAATTTCTTACCGTTAAAGAATCACTTTCGTATTTGTTGAATATTGAATTCAAATTGAACCCGTTTAAATTCAAACTGTTGAAAGAGTTAAATCCAAGTGTAAATTTATACTGAGGCAAAAATGCAGGGTTTACAATGGCAGATTGACTCAAATGACGGTTATTGAAATCAAAGTTCATTTGTGCATTGGAAACATTCAACTGAATGATGCAAATCGCGGTTGTTAAAAGAGTTTTCATTTTCATTTTTCAGTTCTCCTTATCATTTAACTTTTAATTTGCCTCTAAATGCAATTGAAACATCAAGTTTACTATCGGTATACAAACTCACTGGAACATTTCCTGCGTTATAGGTATTGAAATTGGCTTTGATGAAAATGTATTTGCATTTTTGAGCATCAAGCTTTGTCAATAAATTATTTTGCATTAAAAAGGACGTCATATTTTCTGATGCAGTAATCACTCGACCATTGGCATCTGGAATTCCTGATTTTAGCAGCGTAATATTCATCAAAGAATCAATTTTTGTATATTTATCATCTGTAAAAATCAAATCTAATGATCCATCAAGAGGGAAGCCATTGATTGTTTTTATTTTCAATTCTAAGAAATCAAAGTCTTTTTTACCTTGCAAAGAAGTTCCATTGTCTACAGTATCTGTATATGAAAAATCTTTGGCAGTGAATGTCATTGGAATATCTGCATCAAAACCAACCACAATGCTACTTGTACTTACTAAATGGTCAGTATAGCTCACAAACCCTTTAGGATTCATGATTGCCTTACCAACAATGGTAAATGTTTGTGCCGGCATTCCAAGGCAATTTACAATGTTCGAATTTGATTTGTTGATTGGGAAATTTTGAGATTTGATTTGACCTTTTTGAGGGATAGTTGGATAAGGGAATTGCATTGAATCGACATTCATAGGCAAGGTGTTATTCTTGTCATCTTTAGAAGTTATATTCAATTTAACCAAAATTGGTACCCCAAATGAATTATCTACATAAATATTCATAATTGGGTTTTCCATTCTGATACCTTTGCCTAATTTGCTCAATTGGCTTACATCTAAATCGTTAATATTAATGTCGAAAGTTTTTGTTCCCAAATAGCCATCTAAATAGTCAAATTTAGCATTTGATGGGTCTAAGGTGATTTTGATGTTGTCTGAAGAATCAAAATTCACCATCCCATTTGATGCTTTGATTGTAATTGCAACATTTGTTCGCAAAATATTGTAATCTTTTGGTGTAGATGCTCCCAAAAACAAACTCGTATTGGTGAAATTAATATTTGAATTTGTTGTAGATTTGGCAATTGCATTGATTGCAATCGAGCCAATTGGATTGCCCAATTTTGAAGCATCGGGGAAATCAACATTTAAAGCTACATCGGTGCAAAATTTAGATTCAGTAGTTACAGGAATATTTGCACTGCCAAATAGGATATTTCTTAATCTAGCGTCAGAACTAGGATCAGATAAATCCAATACCATGTTTTGTGGTTTGATGGTTTGAGCATTAATTACTGCCCTACCACCAATACATCTTAAATTATTTCCAATTACAGATAATGTAATATTGCTTAGCGTATCAATTATTACGTTAGATGGACTTTGATCGACTTTAGTAACTGGGATAATAAAACTCAAATCGTTAGATAAATTAACTCCAGATAAATTAATGCTGTCTTTACCTGTTGAATTTGCTGGGATATTGAGCAATTTGACGTTTCCTAAGGTATGTGGGGTAGGCAAATTGTCAATGATGGAAATTTGAATTTCTGAAACATTCGTGGGCAAATTATTTTTAACATCGAAGACCAAATATCCTTTTGAAATTTTCAATAATTCGTAACTGCTACTTTTGGCAATATTCGTTACTTTGTTGCTCGATGTATTGAATGATGGGAAAATATCCGAAGTTCCTTGCTTTAATCTAAAAACTTTCTTCGCTGTGGTATCAGAACTACCAAAAAAGTCCATCAATGTAACCGTTGATTTCTCACTTATTCCCGGAAGAGAGAGTTCACCCATAGCCATATTAATGGTGTTTGGTTTCAAAGAAATATCCTTCAATACAGAATCAGCAGATAATTTAAAAGCAGAATCTTGTTTGAATTTCAAATGGATTAATCCATCTGGATCATATTTAATAATGTTGTCTTGTTTTAAAATTTCACCAGCGGTGATAGACGTGTTTGCCAAAGGACTTAACAACTCAGGATTAACACCATTGCTGAATTTGTTGTAATCTAATTCATTCTTTTTACATTGTGTGGTAAATAATATCAAACCAATGAAAAGAGCATAATTGATTTTTTTAAATGATTTCATGCTGTTTTTATAATAAATAATAATATATCTTCTTAAGATTAAATTATTTGCAAAAATAGTTATGAATTATGGTTTTTTAATAGATTTTTTTCTATAACCAAATATCTATTTAAAATTAATGTTGTTTTAATGAAATTGAATCTTTAGCAATTACAATTAGTCCTTTTTTATACAAAGTACCAATTGCCTGTTTAAAGGTTTTTTTACTCATTTGTAATTCATCTTTGATTTCATCTGGGTCACTGTTGTCTGACAAATGCAGGTAGCCTTTGTTTTTATCCAACTTATTTAGAATTCGTTCGGAACTAGAATCCATTTTTCCTCTACCAATGCGTTCTAGGCTTAAATCAATGAGTAAATCTGTTCTGATATGCTTTACATAGCAGCTGAAAATATCACCTACATAAATGGATTTATATGTTTCATTGGCGTATAAAATACCGCGGTATTTACCTTCAACGATAACTTGCATTCCGCGGTCTGTTTCTTCAAATGCCATCACTTCAACCTTTTGATTTAATTGCAAATCAACACGTTCAACGTGTAATGATTTTTTAATTTTTGTAGTTCCAACCAAACGGTCAGAAGCAAAATCGCGGTAAACAAAAATCACATACCATTGACCAACCATCATGTGTCCATTTTGTTCTCTAAATGGAACCAATAGGTCTTTCTCGAGGCCCCAGTCCATAAAAGCACCAACTGAATTCACAGCATTTACTTGTAAATAGGCATATTGGTATACTTCAACTTTTGGGATTAATGTTGTAGCAACAATCCTGTCTTCCGAATCCTTATAAACAAAAACTTCTATTTGGTCGTTGAATTCATAAACCAAAGGGACATATTTATTTGGCAATAAAACTTCGTTTCCTTCATTATCGCCTAAGAATAAACCGAAGTCGGTTAATCTGTCGATATTTAAAAATTGGGTAATTCCGATTGTAATCATGTGAACCGCAAAATTCGGTATTATTTATTGAATTCTGTCATTAAGTTTCGAATCAATAGAAATTCACTTGCTTTTAAAATGAATCATCCCATATTTTTACGAACTTTGAAAGTGCAAATGGAAAAGACCTTAGAACATTTAAAACGAATATTTCATGATTTTGAACCGAATTTGATTCAAGATATTTTGGATAACGCCATTGTGAAACAAGTTGAAGCGGGTGAAATTGTAATGCGCACTGGTCAACATCTCGCATCTGCTATGTTGTTATTACGTGGAACATTGAAAATTTTCAGAGAAGGTGATGACGGTGGAGAATTTTTCCTTTACTATATTCAACCCGGTGAAGCATGCGCAATGTCTCTCACTTGTTTAAACCATCAAGAAAAAAGCCAAGTTGCGGCCATTGCAGTGGAGCAAACAACCATTCTTTTTATTCCTATGGCAAAAGTGAATGAATGGATTCGCAATTATAGAACGTGGTCAGATTTTGTAATCAATACATACCGTAAACGATTTGAAGATGCCTTATTGGTATTAGATAACGTAGCATTTCGAGGGATGGACGAACGCCTGGAATTCTACCTAAAAAAACAAGTTGAAAATTGTGGTTGCAACGATTTGCAAATAAATCATCAAACCATAGCCAATGATTTGAATTCTTCTCGGGAAGTGATATCAAGACTTTTGAAAAAAATGGAACAACGTGGAATTTTAATCCTTCATAGAAATCATATAGAATTTCTAGGAAGAGATTTTTAACGCAATACCATTACATCGCCTTTGTATACTTGCAATTGTCCCTCAGGACTCAAGAAAGTAGCGTGGTAAACGTAATTTCCAATAGGAACAAGTTCATTGTCGTAATATCCATCCCAATGATCAGCGGGATCAGTAGAGGTGAATAAAATTTGACCCCATCGGTTGTATATCATCAAATTGTATTTTGTAATGATATTGGTTGTATTCAATCCAAATTTGTCATTCACATCTTTTGTTGTGCCAGGAGTAAAGGCGGTGGGGAACCAATATAGCGGTGATGATTTTACATAAATATCTTTAGAGAATGTATCGGCACAACCGTGAATGGTTGATGAAATTAAAGTAACTTTATATTTTCCGTAATTGTCGTAAGAGTGAGTGGTGAATTTGTTATTGTCGAAATACCCATCACCAAATTCCCATGTCCAATTATCGTCGTTAATAGATAAATTGTTATAATTTACCGGATCTGCGGCATGCAATTCGGTAGGAGTGTAGTCGAAATTTGCAACTGCTCGAGGATAAATGGTAATTGGTTTGATTGCAGTGTCCGAACAGCCAAAGCTATTAAAAACAGCCAGAGAAACATTAAAGGTACCATAGTCTGGGAAAGCAACGATGTCGTTTTGATTATACGACATTCGTCCGTTGCCAAAGTTCCATAAGTATTTTACAATTGTTCCTCCGCCAGGAGTAGATCCATTTGAGAAGCTGATAGGAGAGCCTTGGCAATCGTCAGTGAAACTCATTGAAGCATTTGGCATGGGAGCAATAAATAGCGGTCTTCTCATTGTGTCTTTACAACCATTTGAATTATATACAACCAAGAATACATCAGGTACGCCCACAGCGCCATAATAATGACTTACTTTCTTGCCAGTTTCGGCAGGTGAATTATCTCCATAAGACCAAGTTTCAGATTTTAACAAACCGCTTCCTGGCCAACTGAAAGATTCGAATTTGACAAAACTATTTTCGCAAGTGTCGGCAACGGTGAAAATAGCTCTAGGCGCTGCCAAAATTTGTATGCGTTTTATTGCTGTATCTGGGCAACCACTTTGCGAACGAATTACAAGTCGTACATCAAACAAACCGGATGGGGAATATGTTGTAAATGGGTTTTGTAAACCACTTAATTTTCCATTTCCGAAATTCCACTGCCACTGAACTATTTTATCTGATGTAGCTCCTGAATTATCTGTGAATACGATGCTGTCATATTCGCAATTTCCTTTTACAGAAAATGCAGCTTTGGGATAAGGAGTGGTATCGCTTAATGTCCAAATACCCGAAAACCCAATACCCGTGCGATAAGTTACTTCATTCGATGGAGTCGAAACAGTTCCTTTTACTGGATATAACCATTTGTTTACACCTGTGTTGTATTTAATGGCGCCTAAATTGGACTCTGTTATGGTATTATTTGCAGTAATTAAATCAGCATCGGTATAACCCAATTTAAAGGTTACATCGGGTTGTTTGGCATATCCATTATCTTCAATGATCCAAAAACGATCTACCAGTCTTCCGCTATTTTCACCGTCACATTCATTATCGGTATTTTGCACGCCGGTTGGCATTGGTCTGTTGTTGGGTACTGCAACATCGGCAGTATGATATGAAGCGATGGAAACATAACCTGAATCTTTGGTTTGAATTCCAACAGAGTTACAAGTAAGTGTGAAATTCAATCTGGTTCCTGCAGCATTCACCAAAGGGTAAATGAAAATTGGCCCAGTGCTTCCATCTCTAATATTCCATTGCAAACGGCTATATCCAAATCCCGGTGAGGTTTCGGTAAGAATTCCACCGGAAGTATAGGTAATTGCATTTGGATTTCTATTATTTATAACAAGGGTGTAAGTATTTACATTTAAAATATTTGAATTCAAACGCAACAAACCGGTTCCACCTCCGTTGAAACCACCCCCTACAAGCATATTTTGTTTGAGTGTTACTCCACCTGTACCTTGTAATGCCAAATCAGGGAAATGGGTAATTTTAGTGCCTCCAATAGAAATATTGTTGCCATAAAGTTCAACTTTTCCTAAGTTACTTGTAAAAACAACAGTATTTCCTTTATTAGACCAATTTCCGTTTACCCTTAAACGGCTATTTGTCATCATAGAAATATATGCATCCGAAGTAGCTGCATAGTTTCCGGTAGTACCATCAACAATTACGAATGCTCCATCTGTCATTACTATACTTCCACCCGCATGAATAAGTCCTTGTCCCCAAATATTATTTGAAAAGAAAAGGGCCAATAGGGCAGGGAATATGTTTCTTAGCATTTTCATGAATTTTAAACCAACTTAAATCACTAAATTATTTATTTAGTTGTTCTAGAAGTTTTTTGTTTAACGCTATCAATTCTTGATTTTGCTTTCTTAATTCTTCAATTTGAACTTGTTGTTCTTGAATGGCTTTTACAATTGGCACCACAAAGTTTCCATAACGCAATCCGTAATAACTTTTCTCATTTTTTGGTGCATCAACACCGTCAAATTCGTATCCAACTTCTTTTGCTGCTTTTTCTACATCTTGTGCCAAGAAACCACTAGTTACTGTTTTTTCTCCATCGTATTTTGTAGCCCAATTCACAGAATCATGAAGGTTCAAGAATACATTCATTTTATGAATATCCCCATTATAAGTAACTGGTTTTAATTTCATAATGAAATCTAAGCCTGAT
>CANFVI010000006.1 GCA_947450405.1 Flavobacteriales bacterium | reverse complement strand
TTTTAGCATTGCGGCTATCCATTTTAATAAAATCACGGTTCAAATCTAAGTTTTTGGCATTCCCTCTAAATCCATATTCAACGGGTCCATCTTGATTGGCTCTTGACGTTTCACTTCTATTGATAGTGCCATCAACGTTGTATTGAAGTATGATATAAATGTCGATATTCCTATAAACATCCTTCTCAAACCTCAATTGCTTTGTTAAAATATCCCTAGCGAACATCATGCTCGCGTCTGTCCCTTCAGGTTCACCAGGATGGATATTGTTATTGATCAATAATTTAATTGGGTTACTCTGTTTTTGAGGGATCCTTTTGCCGTATTCAATTCTGCCATCGGGAAATACATCTTCGGCATTCATTAAAATCATCCCAGGTAAGATATGAAAACAATAAATTGGCAAACCCGCATCGCTATTGCCAATGTTCAATAACTCGGTATTGGGAAAAGAACGGTGCAACTTCTTATACCAATTCACCGCTTCGTCATAGGTTGCGGTTTTTGTGAAATTACTTAATTCGTAAGGAGTTTTATGAAACTCCGGAGATTGATCATCAATTTCACCGGGGTCAACAGTAGGAACAACAAAAACAGGTGCAATTGTTGTTTTCTTGGAGTTATTTTTATTTTTCTTAGGTTGACCTATAGCAAAAGTAAATTGCAAAAAGGCAATTACAGCAAATACCCAGTTTTTCATCGAATTCTGTCCATACTTTGAACCAAACGCTCGTCGTGTCTAATTCCAAAATAGGCCAACAATGAAAAAACGAACATTAGCAATGGCCACACAATTTGATATCCCAAAGTGGTTGAAACGGAATTGTTTTCAAATTGGTTTTTGGTCATAAAATAATCAACCAATAATATAGCAAAAAACACAAATGCACATAAAACCAAAATCCCAACAAATTTCAACTGAAGCTTTCTATTTCCATATAAAAACACATTCACCAGCGACCCTAAACCCACCAAAACCAACAAAATCATATTCAACAGTTTATAACTATACACAGGAATTCGACTTTCTGTTGAAATTGAAAATTGACTCCAGTATTGCATTAAAACAGATTCAGGATTAAACCCATGTTTCATTCTAAATTCTGCATATATTGGATTTGAAAGCATCAACAACAATGCAATTGCAAAAATTAAAAATAAATAAAGTGATTGGATGCGTTGTATCATAATTCAAATATAAATTTTGTTTAAGTATTTCCTTCTAAAATTATTCTAAAAGTTGTTTTTACAAATGGATTACTGTCCTTTACAAAGATCTGACCTTTGTGATAATCTTCAATAATTCGCTTTGCCAAAGACAATCCCAATCCCCATCCCCGTTTTTTGGTAGTAAATCCAGGTTTAAAAATATCGGTCATTTGGTTTCGCTGGATTCCCTTTCCATTATCAATAAAATCAATAATTACCTTTTGATTGCGGAAATAAACTTTAAACAACAATTCACCCCGTCCCTCCATGGCATCGATACTATTTTTGATTAAATTTTCAACTACCCAATTAAATAAATTGACGTTTATTTTGGAGTATACATTTTGATTTGCAAGTTGGATATCAAAATGTACATTTAAACCGGATCTCGTTTGCATATAGTTGATTGAATCACGGAGAACTTGATTCAGTTCAACCTCTTCTAAAATAGGTTCAGAACCAATTTTAGAAAAACGTTCAGTAATTATTTTCAACCGGTCTATATCTTTTCGCATTTCAACGGGCGCATTCTCTGGAATTACATCCATTTCTAAACATTCAACCCAACCCATTAAACTCGAAATAGGGGTACCCAATTGATGTGCTGTTTCTTTGGCCAAACCAACCCAAACTTGATTTTGCTCGCTTTTTGTTGAATAAGAAAATGCAAAATAACTCACCAACATAAACAAAGCTACAATTCCCAATACCACATATGGATAATAAGCCAGCTGCTTCAATACAGTACTCTTACCATAATAAACTTTAAATACGGTTCTTTCGTCAATTGGAATATCAATGGGCTCATTTTCCAATTTGAATTCTTCAATCTTTGATTTTAATTTGGCCTCTGAGATTTTATCTTTGGGTTTGTCTGACTTTTCAAGATTAATATGTTGAATTACCCTACCCGTTTCACTTACCAATATGGCAGGAATAGTTGTATTCGATTGAATAATTGTCAAATGAAAGCCCAAATCACCCTCACTATTTGGATCAGAAAGTATATGCTCGGCATCGGCCCAAATCTGCATTTTTTTAGTTTCTTCAGCCGCAATTTTATTCACAAGCCTCTGAGATAAAAACAACGTAAAAATGCTGATCAACACAGCCAACAGCAATAAAATAATTTTTACAATTCGTTTTAATTCAAACGCGTTTATTTTCTGAAACCCAAACTTCATAAAGGTTTATTAAAAATTGAATGCATCAACCTATTTAAATCCTTTGAAACATGATATTCTTTCGCGTACAAAAGATTTACATCTCCTTCATAAATTGTGTTCTTCCAGTTTCCACTAATTGAAAACACACCGGTTTTTAATTTCGGCAAAAACTCTGAAGTTTTTGAATTAGAATAACTTACCCAAGTTTTAAATCCAAACAAAACACTAAAAATGTTTTTGATTATCAATTGGATCGACTTATTAAATACTGCAAAAATCAAAAAGAATGGCAACGTTGCCAAAACCAAGATCGAAAATAAAACATCAAATATTCTCTTTCTTCTTTGTTGATGCAATTCAGCAAGTTCATATTTTACTTCAATGGTAAATAATTCGCCGGGATCGTTTTTAGAACTTGAACCAATTATTGATTCTCCCTTATCAGGTGCAATTTTTAATTGAATTCCAGACTTTGCAAATAGCGACATGGTTTTCATGATTTCTGATGCAGCAACATCTTTACCACTAAAAATAACCAAGTTCGATTTATAAATTTCAATAATTTCAGAAAGTTGATGAATGCCACCTAAAAAACCCTCAGTTCTTTCGGGTGTTGGCAATACCCAACCCAACATTTGATGATTCACGTTACTTCTGTTTAATAGTTCTTGAATACGCGTTGCCTCTTTTTTGCTACCAACAATTATAATACGTTTTTCAGAGTTTGCTGTAAGGTTTATTTCACCGAGTTTAAAAAACTGAGCAACCAATCGAATAAAAAACAGGATACCCAAAGCCCAGGCCGACCCAAGTGCCAAAATAGCCCTTGAAAACTGTAGATTTTTAGGCATGAAACCGTAAACTACAAACAAGGCAATGGCTCCAATAACTGCGCCTCTTAGCAATCTTTTTCCTTGAAAAGGTTTATCATAACCACCAGAAATAAAAACAGCAAATAAAACAGCAAATGCATAAATAGGAATATGCACGGCATAATAAATATCGGGATAAAATCCCCTCACGAATTTGTGATATAATTCCCAATACTTGGCAATACCCAAATATCCCAAGTAAATTCCAATAAAATCTAAAGCCGGTAAGAAAATCGATTGAATTCCTCTAAACAAAACCGCCAAGCTTGCCCTTAAATAAATGGCGATTTTTATCCAAAATGCAAACCAACCAGCCATGCGCTGTGAATAATGTTTTTGAGCAAAAAGAACCATTGCGTTATAAAAAACTTTTACATAATTCGCTGATTTCTTTTTGGTTGATTCACCTTTGTAATGAATAATGGTAGTATCGGCAAAGTATACATTTTTAAATCCACCCAATGTAATGCGATAACTCAAATCAATATCTTCGCCATACATGAAAAAATCCTCATCAAGCAAACCAACCTTATCAAGTACAGCGCAGCGCATCATCATGTAAGCCCCCGACAATACATCTACCTCATGGGTTTCGTTTTCAGGCAAGTATTTCATGTGATACTTTCCAAAGTAACGAGATTTAGGAAACAAATTAGCCAAACCCGTCATTTTGAAAAATGCAACTTTGGGAGTTGGCAATCCTCGTTTACTTTCTGGCAAAAAAATTCCTTTACCATCAATCATTCTCACACCCAATCCACCAACATCTTGATGATTATCTAAATAATTCAAACATTTAACCAGTGAATCATCCTGCAAAACAGTATCAGGATTTAACAATAAAACAAACTCACTGTTGCTTTCTCTAATTGCTTGATTATTGGCTTTTGAAAAGCCAACATTTATTTTATTACAAATGGTTTTTACCCAAGAAAATTTATCGGCAACCATTTCCATGCTACCATCAACACTATTGTTATCAACCACCCAAACTTCTGCATCTATATTGCCAATAGCCTTTTCAACAGATATAAGTACTTGTTCTAAAAAGTGCTTTACATTGTAATTTACAATAACAATTGAGAGTTTATGCATGAAGTTAAATTGAGTAATGGGTTCTTTGAATTAAACTTCTACCCAAGGTAATTTCATCGGCGTATTCTATTTCACCACCAACGGCAATACCTCGAGCTATACTTGTAATTTTCACGGGAAGATGTTGTAATTTTTTCGCAATATAATACATAGTTGTATCTCCTTCAACCGTTGCACTCAATGCAAGTATTATTTCAGCAATTTGATTCGTTGAAACACGATCAACCAATTTGGAAATACTCAAATCATCAGGACCAATTCCATCCATTGGCGAAATCAATCCCCCCAAAATATGATATTGCCCTAAAAACTGAGAGGTAGATTCAATTGCCATTTGGTCAGAAAAATCTTCAACCACACAAATCATATCTGATTGTCGCATTGGATTTGAACAAATTGCGCAAATTGGTGTATCGCTAACGTTGCAACAATTTTCACATAAATGCAACTCCGTTTTTAACTTCATTAATGATTGGGCCAATACAGAAACCTCCGTCTCTGGGCGCTTTAGCAAGTACATAACCAAACGCAATGCGGTACGTTTCCCAATACCTGGAAAACCCGACAATGACTCTACTGCTTTTTCAACAATTGACGATGTAAATTGCACAACTGCGAAAATACATCAAACATTATATGTATTTGATTGCGATTACATATTTTAAATTTAACTTTGCACCAACATGTACATCGAAGTACTTCAAGCCAAAATTCATAATGTCCGTTTAACTCAAACAGAATTAAACTATACGGGCAGTATTACCATTGACATGGACCTAGTTGATGCAGCAGGAATGATTCCTAACCAAAAAGTGCTCATTGTAAACAATAACAATGGTGAACGATTTGAAACATACATTATTGCGGGAGAACGTGGTTCTGGAATTATTGGTCTAAATGGCGCTGCGGCACGTAAAGGTCAAAAGGGTGATGAACTCATTATCATGACCTTTATTTCTATGGAATTAGAAAAAGCCAAACAGCATCAACCAAACAACATATTTCCAGATCAATACAACAAACTAACCTAAATTAATTTGAAAAAACACATCTCAACCATCATAATGATTGCCTTGGCAATTGTAGTATTTGCTTTTATTGGATATTCAATGGACCTAAAGTCCACCTGGGAATCTATTAAAAAAGCCAATTTCTACATGATCGGCTTGGGAAGCGCTACCATGCTTGTTGCTCATTTTTTGCGTGGTTACCGTTGGAATATGCTCACAGAAACTGCAAATATCAAACTCAATCACACAAGATCGTTTTACTCTGTTATGACAGGATACTTGGTAAATACTGCTACATCAAGGGGCGGTGAAGTTGTTCGTTGTGCCCTAACTGCCAAAAGCGAAAAAGCACCAGTTGAAACCTTAATTGGCACAGTAATTACCGAGAGAATTGCCGATTTGGTATTTATGCTCGTTTTGGGGATACTTTGCGTTTGTATACAATTTGATCAGTTTTACGGATTTATCAATCAAAACATATTGACGCCATTGGCAAAACATCCAATGATAATTGTAGTCATTATTCTTGCAATTATTGGTGGTTGGTTTATCATTAAAAGACTTACCAAAAATAAAAAAGATAACAAAGATTCTCTTTTAGGACGTTTGCTAATTGGCATGAAGAGTATTCTCAAATTAAAAAACCCATTACTCTTCGCAATTTTGTCTTTGGCAATTTGGCTAGGTTATTGGATTGGCATGTATTTTCAATTACAAGCACTTGATATAACCGTACATTTTAATCTGGCAAATGCTTTGGGTATTTTAATGTTTTCTGCAATGGGTATTATTATTCCAATTCCAGGTGGTGCAGGTGTTTATGGAACAATTGCATTAGGCCTTACATTGATGTATGGATTACCCACCAAAGAAGCGCAAACATTCTCAATTTTCAACTTAGCATTTTCAAATATTTTCCATATTACTATGGGTGCAATTTGCTATGGCTTATTATTTTTTGAAATTCGTAAAATAGAATCCAAAAATGAAAACAGTTAGTAAAATTTGGGCGCACAATCAGATTGAAAGTGAAATTTCTGAATTGAAATCAAACGGTAAAAAAATTGTTTTCACCAATGGTTGTTTCGATATTTTACATGCAGGTCATGTTCAGTATCTAGAAGAAGCTTCTGAACTTGGCGATTTCCTCATTGTTGCACTAAACACAGATGAATCGGTACAACGATTAGACAAATCCCCTGCCCGTCCATTACAAAACGAATATTCTAGAAGCCATGTTATGGCCTCTCTCGGATTTGTTGGTGCTGTAGTGCTATTTAATGAAAACACACCAAAGAACATCATTGAATTCATTACCCCTGATGTACTTGTAAAAGGTGCAGACTATGAAATTTCAAACATTGTAGGTGCCGATTGGGTTTTAAAACATGGTGGACAAGTAAAAACCATTGAATTTCTTCCAGGATATTCTACTACAGCCATTGAAAAAAAGATCATTGCTGCGAATAAATTGTGATCTCTTTTTTGCAAATATTACAAGCAATACCAAATTTTCATCTTTTATTTTTATGGCTAATTACATTACTATTAATTGGAAATTACTTTTTTGCCTGGATTAAAATTGCAAATTTTCATTCAAAAAATTTCATATCACCTGAAACTCAATCATACAATGAGAAAATGCCAAATATTTCAGTACTTATTCCATTTAGAAATGAATCCCATAGAATTATTCCGCTATTAAATTCAATTCAAAAAATTGATTTTGAGGGACATATTGAGTTTCTGTTTATTGATGACCATAGTACCGATAACTCAATCGCGGCGATCAAACATCACCCTATATTTCAATCAAATAATTGTAAAATTATCATTCTTAAAGAAGGCTATAATGGCAAGAAAGATGCATTAAAAACTGGAATTTCTGAAGCATCAAATGAAATTATTATTACAACAGATGCAGACTGCGAATTGATGTCATCAACATTGAAAACCCTCACTTCTGCATTTGTAAAATCCAATGCAAATTTAGGAATAGGCCCTGTTTTTTTTAATACAACGCAATTTTCAATTCATCAATTTTATCAAAAATGTGAAAATACCGCATTAATTGCATTGGGGTTTTATCAATTTGCGAAGCATAAGCCTACCATGGCAAATGGCGCCAATCTGATTTTCAAAAAGTCCATTTTCCTTGAATTAAACCCATTCGAAAACAATAAAAAAATTGCCGGAGGCGATGACATATTTACCCTCGAAGCATTTTATAAATATAATCCCAACAAAGTAATATCAATAAAAGACCCCAATGCCGCTGTTTCTACAAATGTGCTCACGAACTTGTCTGAGTTATGGAACCAACGAATTAGATGGGTTAAAAAAACCGCTTTTCAAACAACTTCAAATACTGAAAAATCGCAAAAAAATCTAGCCTTGTTTTTTATCTTTTTTTGGGTATTGACGTCCTTAACATGGTACTATTCGTGCTATGAAATACTGCTTTTGCTATGGTTCGGAAAAATTGTTGCAGATACAATTATCCTTAAAAAAATATTCCACTCTTGTAAACAACCGATTTCTATTTTCGAAATTATTATTTCATCCATATTTCAAAATTTCTTTATTCCAATTTTGGGAGTGGCACATCCATTTAGCAAAACAAATTGGAAGCAAAGAATTTATTCTTAATGCCTTTATTACCCTTTTTACATTTACATCGGCATACAGCCAAATAAACTTCACGGACAGTGCCAATTCAACAAGATGGCCAAATGGAATAACTGGAGATACTTCAAAATTCAAAAGAACGAAGTCTGGCGTTTTTACAAATTCTTCAAATTCACTAAAACATCAATTTCAACTTAACTTCTGCAATTCACAAGTTAATACAGCGCAATTTCACATAGAAGTAACTTCTGAAATTAATTTATCTAGTTCAAATTTTTTGGAATTCGGGTTTACCGATTCAACAAATCAAAAAATCCAAGTTCGCATTGGAAATACGACAGATCAATTGCAAGTATTCAAAAACGATACAATTGTTTTTCGAGGACAAGAAAACGAATTCAACATCTCCCAATTTCGTTATTCATTTGACATTAAAATAAAATACGACACCGTATTTTTACAAAAAATCAATATCCTAAATTCGGCAGCTACATTTGATACTTTATTGCTAAATAATCAATTTAGAAAAACAAATGCATTCTTAAAAATTCAGCAATACGGAACAACTGCAATTGGTAAAATCAATTATAATTTCATTTATTTCGGTAAAATTAGAATGGAACAATCATTTCCGGAAATTGATCATTTCAAACAGATTAATAATCAAAAAATATCTATTGATTTCAAAAAACCTATTCAACCCTTTCAAAAATCGCAGTGTCAAATAAATAACCTAACAATTGATTCCATTTCCTTTATTTCCAATAACCAAGTTTTGATTCATATTTCAAATTTTAAAAAAATCAAACGCGATTCGGTAGTAATTAAAATCAGCAACATAAAAGATCTATTTACAAACAATAAAAAATCGTTTGATTTAAAATTGGAATACACCTATCTCGACACACCTAGTTTTGGAGATATTATATTAACTGAAATTATGTCGAATCCAAGTCCTACTTTGGGTCTTCTTCCCGAAAAAAAATACATTGAAATATATAACCGAAGTTCAAAGTTTTTCGAAGCAAATACGATGTATATTTCAGATTCTAAAACCTCCGCCAAGCTGCCCACTTTTGTTGTTGAGCCATTTAAATATTATTTGTGTGTAAATGAAACAGATTCTAATTTTTTTCAAAAAAACCAAACAATTAAAGTGAAAAGTTTGCCAAGTTTCAATATTGAATCAGATTTTATTTCCCTAAAAACAACAAAAAACGAATTTCTCTTTCAATTCGAATATTTCCAAAACATGCATCAGCCCGACAAAAGTGAAGGAGGTTATTCCCTTGAAAAAACAAATGTAAATTTGGGCACATTAGAAACTGACAATTGGCAAAGCAATTCAACAAAAGGAGGAACACCTGGAATCAAAAACAGCAACGATACCTCTCTTAAAATAAATACATTCAAGATAATTGAATCTTTTTGCAAAAACGATACATTAACCATCAAATTCAATCACAATACAAACCCAAATTACTTCGGGAAGGCAAAATTATTGTCGCTTTCAGACACAATTACACTTAATTACTTTCAAAATACTGCCAAAGGTTTTTGTACATGTCCTAAGCAAAACGCAGAGTCAATTATTCCGATTCAACTAGAAAATGCATTGGGAAATAAAATCCAAATTCCATTTTTAGCTTACAATGCAATTGCGTCAAATTCAAATATTAAATTCAATGAAATTCTATTTCACAATTTTCCTTATAAACCGGATTTTATTGAAATCATCAATTCCGATACAACTGCGGTTTTTTTAGAAAATATCAACTTGAAAATTTTTGATGAGAATTTTCAAAGTTTCAAATCCAATTTGGCCCTGAAAAATAAAATACGTGAACTTATCATTCCGAATGAAATATTGGCATTTACAAGTAGTTCAAATGTTCTTAGTAATCAATTTCCTTCTTCTACAAAAGAAAACACCATTGAAATCAATAACTTCCCAAATTTCTCATCAGAGGGAGGCTCACTTCTTTTATCAAATATTAAAAATGGAATTACAGCAGACAAACTTACATTTAACGATAAGTACCATAGTCCCAACATCGCAAACCCAATTGGCATTTCATTAGAAAAAAATTCGCCCAATGCAGAAAGTAGCGATTATAAAAATTGGCAAAGTGCTATTGAATCGTCTTACGGAGCAACACCTGGTCTTTCAAATTCTGTTTATACAAATCAAATTACAAAGATGAATGCAAAACACTTCAATATCCCTCAAAAAAGAATTATCAATCAATCATTATCAATTTCACCCTTACATATAGATTTTCAATTCCCTCAGTCAGGTTATATTTGCAACGCAATTATTTTCAACAAATTCGGACAACTTATCTGCGAAAGCATAAAAAATCAACGACTTACACAAGAAGGCACACTCACAATTTGGCCAAGTAATTATGATCAACTACTACCCAATGAAAATTATATAATAAAACTTGAAGCTTTCTATCCAAATGGTGACCTTTGCAGAGAAATTCACAGATTTACAGTATTAAACCAATAAGAAATTGACCATTCAAGAATATAAAGTCGACTTTCATGAAAGCTGCAGTCCTCATTTCTCTAATGATGAAATCCAAAGTTTCTGGCAATGGTTTAATGAGAATTTATTAATCATTACTGACCCAACAAAGGCAAAAAATGAATATAAAAAATGGTTAACCGAGTTAATCAGTGGCAAACCCATTCAATACATTTTTGGATATTCGTTTTTCCATAAATACTGCTTTCATGTTTCTTCAGATACTTTAATTCCAAGACCAGAAACCGAAGAGTTATGCGAATTGATATTAAAAGAAAATGGCAATACCTCACTCATTGGAATTGACATTGGAACAGGTAGTGGCTGCATACCAATCACTTTATTAAGTGAACGTTCTAATTGGAAATTTAGTGCCGTTGATATTTCAGAAGGGGCTTTGGAAATTGCCAATATCAATTCAAAAAAATATAATCTTTCAGATAGATTGTCTTTTATTCATCAAAACTTTCTAGAAAATTCTAAGAGAACAAACAATTACGATATTATTGTTTCTAACCCTCCTTATATCCATCCAAAAGAAAGAAATAATTTGGAATCAAGAGTTACCCAATTTGAGCCACATATTGCCTTATTTGTGAATCAGGATATTTTAGAATTCTACACAGCATTGTTTCATTTTTTCGAAAATAACACAAACCCCAATGCCCAACTTTGGATGGAAACACACCAAGATTATTGTATCGATGTTATGGAATTATTTAATACAAAATTTAGGGCAAAAAAAATCGAGGATCTTTCAAAAAACCCTCGATTTGTATATGTATTGAAGTAAAATTACTTTTTTGATAGCGTAATCACTCCGCCATTATTCAACAGCTCACCTGATTTATAAATTTGGGTTAATGTTGTATAAATACCTTGAGAGAATCTTTTGGCATCACTTTCTCCACTTAATAAAAATAACTGTTTAATCAATTCTTTTGATGAAATTTCATTGTTAAAATTACGCATGTAATTTAAAATAATATCTTTTTTAGTAAGTTCTCCCGCTTTTTTACGACCTCCACCTTTTCTAGGCTCACCTTTAGCCGGGCGACCACGCTTAACCGCCGGTTTAGCAATCAAGGAAGCAGGCCTACCCACTGATCTATTTTTAGTTGAGCCAGCTATCATCATTTTCTGTCGGTAATCTTTCGCGCGTTCTTTCCAAAGTTTAATTGATAAATCAGATTTATCTTTTACTTTGGAAATATCTTTTTTATGTTTGGCTTCTAACTTTTCAATTTGTTTGGCAGCCAATTCTTGCGCCTTTTGAATAGCTCCCATTACTGCAGCCATTTCATTTTCAAGAGTTTTGAATATTACACTGTAACCATTGTTACTTGTAGTTCTTTTTGACTTTGATTTGTTTTTTGAACCTTTTTTTCTACCACGTTTTTTAGGTTCAACAATTTCATTTTTTTGATTCATATTGATTAGAGATTAAAAGAGAATTTAGAATTACAAAAATCAACAAATTATTTGATTAAATTGTTTTCATTATCGAACAATACAACACTTTAAACGATATCGATAGTGAAAATTTATTTCTAAAATAAATCACCAAATTTTGTAATTTATAAAATTTATAATACTATTTTACAATTACTTAAAATCACAAAAAAGCCCAATCATCATAGCTAATTTTGCTATTTAATAACACTTAAAATTAATAAATATTTTTTTAATATGACCAAAAACTTACACAAAACATAAATCATATGATACATGTTGAATTTTTCTGAATTTCTAATTTTTAATTACAAAGCGCATCCTATTCAATATTCGAACGTATTTTTGCATGTATGTTTCTTGATAATATTCACCATCCCTCCGAAATACAATCTCTCACGGCCAACGAGTTGATTGAATTATCTACAGAACTACGAGAATATATCATTGAAACAATTTTGCATAATGGAGGACATTTTGCTGCAAACCTTGGTGTAATTGAACTTACTACAGTATTACTAAACAAATTTAATTTTAATTCAGATCGGATAGTTTGGGATGTAGGACATCAATCTTACCCATACAAGGTACTTACCCAACGCAAAGAAGAACTTAAATTAATCAGGAACACGAATGGAATTTCAGGTTTCCCCAAAATAGAAGAAAGCAAATTTGACCATTTTGGAACAGGCCACTCAAGTACGGCTATTTCTGCTGCAATGGGGATGGCTCAAGCTGCAAAAATAAACAACGAACCCAATCGTAATTTTATTGCCGTTGTTGGTGATGGTGCCCTTACAGGAGGTATGAGTTATGAAGCGCTCAATAACATTGTAAATAGTAATTTAAATATTACAATTGTATTAAACGACAACCAAATTGGTATTGACCCAAACACCGGGGCTTTAAATCACCATTTAACCAACGAAGATTACCCTCAAATACAGCAATGGTTCGAATGGTTTGGATTGAATTACAATGGCCCTATTAATGGGCATAATATACATGAATTATTAACGGCATTTGAAAAAGCGAAAACCTTTCAAGGTCCCAAAATTATCCATATCAAAACAATCAAAGGCAAAGGTTACCAGCCTGCAGAAAAAGAACAAACCAAATACCACAGCACCAATAAATACGTAAAAATCCAACCGGATGACAATCCAATATCAAAAAAATGGCAAGATGTTTTTGGTGAAATTCTCGTTGAGTTAGCTGCACAATATCCCCAAGTGGTAGGCATAACACCGGCAATGCCAAGTTCTTGTGGAATGCAAAAAGCAATGGACATATTCCCGGATCGATTTTTCGATGTTGGAATATCAGAACAACACGCGGTTACATTTGCTGCGGGTTTGGCAACACAGGGTAAAACTCCAATTGTAAATATTTACAGCACGTTTTTACAGCGTGCTTATGATCAAATTATTCACGACGTTGCCCTACAAAATTTACCGGTAGTATTCTGTATTGACCGCGCTGGATTGGTTGGTGAAGATGGTCCAACACACCACGGAGCATTTGATATTTCCTTCTTGAATTGTGTACCAAATATTGAAATTTTTGCGCCAAAAAATGCGCAAGAGTTATTCGACAATATGAAATATGCCATATCTGCGGGGAAACCAATTGCCATTCGATACCCTAAAGGATCTGTAAAAAGTGATGCTTGGTTATCGAAAAAAATAGATAACACTGAATATCATTTTGAAAAAACCCATCAAACATTAGTGATATCAACGGGCATTGCCAGCAATTTCGTAGACACAGCAAAAACCAAAACCTCTATCTCATTTGATTCGTTGCATATCAATCAAATTAAACCTATTCCTAATCTTGACTTATTGCAGTATTCTAAAATAATTACTGTTGAAGATGGTTCCATTATTGGGGGATTTGGGCAATCAATCAAAATGAATCATCCCAATTTCAAGGGAAGTTGGCTACATTTGGGAATTCCCGATCAATTCATCCCTCATGGAAATAATGAAAGTTTATATGATTTGGCTGGATATGGAATAGATTCAATAGTTTCAGCTATCGAGTTAGCCCAATAATCCAGTTATTTATAATTGCCTGACCCATTGGCGTTAAAACACTTTCTGGGTGAAATTGAACTCCCATTATTGGCAAATCTTTATGCTGAATAGACATGATTTCACCATTTAGATTGGCCAAAATTTCAATTTTTTTCTTTGATTCAACTGTTTCTTCTATAATTAAAGAATGATATCTCCCCACCGCAATAGGCGATTGAATTCCGCTAAAAATACTGGTTCCTTTGTGCGTAATTTCAGACGATTTACCATGCATTGGTATCTTGGCATGCTTCAAGTTCATTCCAAAGTATTCTCCAATTGCCTGTTGTCCCAAACATACTCCCAAAATAGGAATTCTCGCCTCAATTAAAACTGATAAAAACGACAACAGCTCACCAGATTGCTCAGGCGTATTAGGGCCAGGCCCTATTAAAACACCGTCGCATTCTAAAATTTCAGATTGAAATTCAAACAATTCACGGTTATGAAACACCCTTGGCTTGGCACCTGCCTTCTCAAGATAATGCACCAAATTAAAGGTAAAACTGTCGAAATTATCTATAAAGGCAATAGTCACACCGCGAACTTTTTACTGATACCAGGTACAAAATCCTTTAAATAAAAAGGCTCAAAATATGCCACATTTTGAAATTGCTTGTTTTGAAATAATTTACTTGCTTCAATGCAAAGTTGATTTGCAAAAGGACCAAAAAGCATCTCCTTCGGTTCCTTTTCAATGATTCGCACGGCCTTTTCATTAGAATTTCCTACAAATCCAACTTCCTGCCAGTTCTCTTCTGTAATTAAATTGTCCAAAATTTTGGCTTCTACATTTGTGTTTGAATCCAACGTCAATCGCTTCATAAATACTTCATCTCTTCGCGCATCAATCATAGCATAAACGATTTTCAACTCGCTATTCCTAGAAAATAAATATTGGCCCATCGCCTCAAAAGCATCGATTGCCAATAGAGGTAAATTTTTCGCATAACACAATCCTTTTGCCAAACTAACCCCTATTCTTAACCCAGTGTAGCTTCCAGGTCCTTGATTTACACCTACAGCTCGCAAATTGAGTGAATGTTCATCAATGAAATCCAATGCATTTTTAACCAAAACAGGAAGTTGTTCTGAATGACTTTGAAAAACATCGGCATGTTTTTCAAATTGCACAATTCCTTGCAAATCGCAAATTGCAACAGAGGGAAAATCAGCCGAAGATTCAATGATAAGAATCACGCTACAAATATAGGCAAAACCCCTTTTGGCTTTGCCCTATTTTCAATACCTTTGTAATACAAAATAAAGCTATGACAAAAGAAGTGTATATCGTAGGTGCAATGCGCACACCCCTAGGCAGTTTTAACGGATCTTTGGCTTCAGTTTCTGCAACCAAACTTGGTGCTGTTGCAATCAAAGCTGCGTTAGAGCAAGCTAACATCAATCCTGAATTGGTTCAAGAAGTAATTATGGGTAGCGTTTTACAAGCTGGTTTGGGTCAAGCTCCAGCAAGACAAGCTGCAAAATTTGCAGGTATTCCCAACAATGTTCCAGCTACAACAGTGAATAAAGTTTGCGCTAGTGGTATGAAAGCAATTGCTTTGGCTGCACAAAGTATTCAACTTGGCTATGCCGACGTTGTTGTTGCCGGCGGAATGGAAAACATGAGCCAAGTACCTCACTACTTACCTGGATCTCGCTCTGGTTACAAATACGGAAATATCAATATGCTTGACGGCATTATTACAGATGGATTAACTGACGTTTACAGTCAAACACTGATGGGTACTTGTGCTGAAATGTGTGCAGAAGAATATAATTTTACCCGTGAAGACCAAGACAATTTTGCTATTGAAAGTTATAAACGTTCTGCAAAAGCTTGGGCTGAAGGCAAATTTACAAATGAAATTGCGCCAGTTACAGTTCAAACCCGCAAAGGTGATGTAATTGTTTCTGAAGATGAAGAATATAAAAGTGTAGATTTCACTAAAATACCAGGATTAAGGGCTGTTTTCAAAAAAGATGGAACTGTAACTGCTGCTAATGCAAGCACAATGAACGATGGTGCTGCCGCACTAGTTTTAGTAAGTGGTGAAAAATTAAAAGAATTAGGGTTAACTCCTTTGGCTAAATTGGTTGGCGCTGCTGATGCAGAACAAGCTCCTGAATGGTTTACTACCACCCCAAGCAAAGCCCTTCCAATTGCAGCTGAACGTGCGGGAATTTCTGTAGCAGATTTGGATTATGTTGAACTAAACGAAGCATTCGCTGTTGTTGGTTTGGCTAATAACAAATTATTAAACTTATCTGCAGACAAAGTGAACGTAAATGGTGGTGCTGTTTCTTTGGGTCATCCATTGGGTGCTTCTGGTGCAAGAATCATTGTTACCCTTATCAACGTTTTGAAACAAAACAATGGTAAATTTGGTGGCGCGGGTATTTGCAATGGTGGCGGCGGTGCTTCTGCAATGGTTATCGAAAATTGCTAATTTTTATTATCCCTCAATAAATTCATTCATATTAACGTTATAATGAATATGTTGCGTTTTAAGTTTTTTCTCCTTCTGTTTTTTGCATCATTCTTGCAATTCAATAATGCGTTTTGTCAAGCATTAATTACCCCACAAACACTAGAAAAAAACATCCTATCTATTAATATAAAGCCACTCTCGGCACCCACAGATGCCGAGAGAATTAAGGCTTCTATTGAAATTCAAGATCAACTTCTTGAAGGATTATTAAATCCGTTATCATTTACTTATCCGTTTGATTCTCTCAAATATTCAACCATTGCAATTGCAAGCCATAAAGATGTAGATTGCCGTATTTTTACTTACAACGCCATTTTACTGAATGGCAAATTCATGCATTTTGGTGTAATACAAAGAAAAATTAAAAAGCAAATGAGAACTTTCATTCTCATGGATACTTTAGATAACATTGCCAAAGATGCCGAAGAGGAAACCTATACCCTTGCCAAATGGCCTGGAGCTTTATATTATCAAATGCAGCCATATAAATACGATGGCAAGAGTTTGATTTTATTGATGGGATTTGATGGACACAACAACCAATCAAACCGTTCATTTCTCGACGTACTTTATTTTGAGGATGGCGAACCCCTTTTCGGTTATCCTCTTTTTAGAGATGGTAATGACGATCCAAGTGCTTCTAATAGGGTCGTTTTTGAATACCACAAGTCTTCTCAAATGGTTTTACGTTATCAACCTGAAGACAAAGTAATTGTGATGGACCATCTCGGTCCTGCCTACGAAAAGGTAAGAGGAAATAAAGCTTATTACATACCAACTGGCGATTATGATGGCTATCCTTTAAACGGAAAAACACTGGTAAAAAAGACAATGACAACTATGGAATTTGGACAAGACCCGAAACCATTAGACCCAAAAACACTTTCTCTACCCGAAGATTTAACTCCTCCGCCTGATGAACTTTCAGACAAACCTGAAGAAGCTAAAACAGCAAAGGAGTCTAAAAAAACGGAATCTAAAACCAATAAACCAGAAGGAAAAAAGCCTGAGCCTAAATCTGATTCTAAGAAAAAAGAAAAAAAGAAAAAATCAGATGACGACGACGACGATGATGACGATGACGACGACGACGATTAATTCCAGTAACTCCGAATCACATTCATTTTAGCATCCGTTTCTAACCACTCTTTGTCTACATCACTTCCGGTATTTACTCCGCAACCAGCAAAATAGATATGTTGATTTTGCGTAATTTTTGCACATCGTAAATTCACCAAGAGTAAAAGTTTATTCTCGGTATTTGGCCCCATAAATCCTGTAAATAATTCACGGGTGTAAGTTTCATTTTTCAAAAGCCATTTTACCGCCGCTTCTTTGGGATATCCACCAACTGCTGGTGTTGGAGAAATTAATTCCAATAAGTCCGCCAAATCTGTTGCCGCTATCTCAGTTTTAAATCCACTTTTTAAATGCCTCAAACTGCCACTTGTAGATTCATCAATTGATGTGGGTTCAATTGGTGTTTTTGCATATTGCTGCAAAGTTTCATATATGAATTTACTTGTAACACTTTGTTCCAAAGCCTCTTTTGCCGACCATTGGTCATTTTTATTGATTAAGGTTCCAGCCAAACTCATGGTTTGAACAACATTATTTTTATAGGAAATAAGCGTTTCAGGAGTTGCACCTATCCACAAACCAAACTCAGAATAATAGACCAACGAAACGAATGAATTTTGATGGTTTTGCAAAAGCAATTGAAACCATTTGAAAATTTTTTCGACATTTAAATTTTCACTACTAGACTCAATCCTACTTGCAACAGCCTTTTCGAAATTATTTAAAGCTATTTCCTTCTGAATGGATAAAACTTCATTTTTAAATTCACTATAAGTAGTTGATGATGTTTGTGTCTCGTTTATTTCAAATGCAAAATCCCTCAAAAAATCATGTACCTCTTCTATTTCAGATATAATTTCTATGTCACCCAAAATACACCAAAGTTCATTTGATTTTGCCCAAGGTGAGATTATAAATCCATGCGGAAAATTATGAAATGCTAAATTCTCTTGTAATTTTTGACAACTACCTTTGCAAAGATAAATTTGATTGTCATTGGCTTCTCGGTATATGGCAAATGAATTATCCATTTAATTAATTGCAATCACAGCCATATTCATTGTTCCTTTGCACACCAATTTACCTTCAGATTGATAGAGTGACACCTCCCAAACTTGACTTTTTCTTCCAATATGAATGGGAATTGCAACCGCTTCTATCCATTCTCCTTCTTTAACTGGACGAAAATGATTGCCAGTAATTGACTGTCCCAAAGCAACTTCTTTATCCCTATCCAAAATCAAATTTGCAGCCATGCTTCCCAAAATTTCAACAACCGCCATGGAAGCACCTCCGTTCAACATTCGCAATGGTTGACAATTAGAGGCATTCACCATCATTTTTGCTTTTAATGCATCTGCAGTAATTTCTGTAAACACCAACCCAATTGCAGTTGACATCGTGTTTTCACAGCGCTTGTTTAAAGCATCTATGCTTATATTTGCAGTATCAAAAATATTGGCCATCATCCACGCAAAATTCACTCACAATGAGCAAAAAAACAATTTATTTAATTCGACATGGTCAAACAGATTTCAATAAACAAGGAATTGTTCAAGGTTCTGGCGTTGATTCTAGTTTAAATAATGAGGGACATGCTCAAGCCAGAAAATTTTTCGAAGCTTATCATCACATTAAATTCGACAAAATTTATGTAACTGAACTTCAAAGAACCCACCAAACTGTGGCTCCTTTTGGGCAAAAAAATATACCTATTGAAATTGTCCCAGAGTTTAATGAAATAAATTGGGGAATATTTGAAGGGAAATTGCCAACACCAGAAAATACCAAAACCTTTTTGCAAATATTGAACCGATGGCGCAACGGAGAATTAGATCATTGTATAGAGAACGGTGAAACTCCTTTAGCCATGTTTGAACGTCAATCTAAAGGTCTCAACCGCATCCTTCAAAAGGATACAGAAGAAACCATACTAATTTGTATGCATGGACGTGCCATGAGAAGTTTCTTGTGTTTGCTAACGGGAACTAAACTACAAAATATGGACAATTTTGATCATGCCAATGTTTGTCTATATAAATTGGAGCAAAAAGAAGACAATACTTTTGAAATTATTCTTAGGAATTATCTAGAGCATTTAATTTAAATACATGGAGAATAAAGATATAACTATCACCATTATAGATAGAGATGGGGTAGCTCAAACCTATGAAGCTCCCATTGATATGAATATGAATTTAATGGAATTTTGCAAAGCCGTTGAACTTCCTGTTAAAGGCGAATGCGGTGGAATGGCAATGTGTGCCACTTGTCAAGTTTATATAGAAAGCAACACCCTTCTTCCTGAGCGTTCTGATGCTGAAATGGATATGTTAGACCAGGCGTTTTTCGTGAAGGATAATTCACGGTTGGGCTGCCAAATACACCTAAATCCAGGTATAGAAGGACTTATTGTGAGGCTCACACCTGAAATTGATTAATTTTTTTCAAATATTCTTGACTAAATAAAAGATTCGTTGTATATTCGCACTCCTTTTTAGCAAAGCAATGGCAAATCATAAATCCGCAATTAAAAGAATCAGAGCCAATGAGGCTAAGCGTGAGCTCAATAAATATCAGCACAAAACCGCGCGTAACATAATCAAAACTATTCGTAAATCAACAGATAAGGCAGAAGCTTCATCATTATTGATTAACGCAATTAGCGCTCTTGATAAATTAGCAAAGAAAAACGTAATTCATAAAAACAAAGCAAGCAACTTGAAATCAAGTTTGCAAAAGCATGTGAATGCATTAGTATAAACTTAAAGTTATTTTTTTTCATACAAAGTAAAGACGGTTTATCCGTCTTTTTTTGTTTTAGTATAATTCAAGTTGACAAATCCTTTAGATTCGCTTAAAGCACTTTACCGTAAAATTTAATTTAAGTTGTATTGTATTCCAATCATCAATCCACAACCGTAATTTCTCGATCCAGGTATATACTTAACAACATCTACCAAACCAGCATCAAAGATAATTGATGCCACGTATGAAAAATTATTTTTTGTGGGATATTCAACATTAAAGGCTCCATTAAGACCCCAATCAGCTTCATGAACATTCAATGTAAAATCATTTTTTGATTCAGGATCATTCAATAATTGTTGCGTTGCTTTTAATCTATACGCTCCATAAATACCTAAATTAAAGTAGCAGAGACTTTCCTTAAAGCTCCCCAACGGTAATTTAATAGAAATAGGTAACCTTACATATTGAATATCTATTGAATTTTCATAACTACCCATATAGGAAGATAAAGGATCAATTGTAATCGGCGATATTTGCAAATAACCTTTTCTCAAATAGGCTAATCCCAAAACCAACTGGATATTATTTTTAATGGTTGTTTGGTAAGTTAAATATATATTCACATCAGGTTTAATTCCAACCCTTTCAGTCTTTGAAAGCACATTTAGCGACCCACCCATTTGAATACTTAAACTATTTTGACCCAATAAAACATTGGAAAAACTTAATAACAATATCGCAAAGTATTTTTTCATGTATATGATTTATTAAAATTGAAGACTATATTAAATTAAAAAAGGCTCCAACTTCACTAATGAAGTTGGCCCCAGGCCATGAGCGTTTTTTAATGATTCCCGCGAGATTTTACTCAAATCCAACAAAGTATATACATTTAACCGAATAAGCGCTCTCAATGCAGGCTTGGATAAATTAAGCGCTAAAATTTCAGCATCCATATTAGATATTTCGCTTTCAAAAAAGCTTTTAGCTTCAAAATTCGACTTCAATTCGCATTGCTTCATTTTTACTCAAAAATATTTAAGCAAAATTGCCAAAAAAAATCGAAACTAAAATGTATTAAATGATAAATAATAAAAAAGCCATTGAAAAATCAATGGCTAGTATTATGTCAATAAACAAAATTTATTTCACTAAAGTACCAACAGGCTCACCATTAATTAATTTGAGCAAATTTCCAGGTGTGTTCATATCAAAAACCACAATAGGTTTATTGTTTTCTTGGCATAAAGTAATTGCCGTTAAATCCATTACTTGTAATCCCAAGTCATATACTTGTTTAAAAGAAATTTCATTGTATTTAACCGCATTAGGATTCTTTTCTGGATCTGAATCATAAATACCATCAACTCGAGTTCCTTTAATAACCAAATCAGCTTCAATTTCAACAGCACGAAGAGAAGCAGCAGTATCGGTTGTAAAATAAGGATTACCAGTACCCGCTCCAAAAATAACAACTCTTCCTTTTTCTAAGTGGCGCATTGCCCTACGGCGAATAAATGGTTCACCAATTTGTTCCATTTTAATTGCCGATAGCAAACGGGTTGTCATTCCAAACTTCTCAAAAGAACCTTGAATAGCCATGGCATTCATCATTGTTGCCAACATACCCATATAATCGCCGGTTGCCCTATCAACAACTCCACCTTGAGCACCTTGCACGCCTCTGAATATGTTTCCACCACCAATTACAATTGCCACTTCTACACCAGCATCAACAATTGATTTAACTTCTTTGGCGTATTGTTCCAGTACTGAAGGATCAATACCATATTGTTGACTGCCTAAAAGGGCTTCACCGCTTAATTTAAGTAGGATTCTTTTATATTTCATATTGTTCAGTATTTGCCAAAAAAAATCCCCCGAAATTCGGAGGATTTTTTTAATATTTTAAAATTATTATCCGAGTTGAACTCTTCTAAATTGTTTGATTGTTAAACCAGCTTCGGTGTCTTGCAACATTTTAGCAACAGTTTTGCTGCCGTCTTTTACAAATTCTTGATTCAATAAAGTAGAATCTTTGTAAAATTTCTCAAGTTTACCCATAGCAATTTTTTCAATCATTGCTTCAGGCTTACCTTCTTGACGGGCTTGTTCTTTACCAACTTCAAGTTCACGTTCAATTGTAGTAGAATCTACTCCATCACGATCAACAGCAACTGGATTCATAGCCGCAATTTGCATTGCTGCGTCTTTACCGGCAACCATATTCGCATCAGAAGGAGCGTTATTCATTTCAACCAATACACCCATACGGTTTGCACCGTGAATGTAGGCAACTACGTTAGATCCTTGAATCAATTCGTATTTAACCACATCGATTTTTTCGCCTATTTTAGCAACTTCATCAAGCAAACGAGCATCAATAGTAGCATTACCCATTGGAAGGGCTTTCAATGCTTCTAAAGTAGCAGGCTTGTTATTCAAAGCAATTTCAGCAACTTCTTTTGCAAAAGCAACGAAGTTTTCGTTTTTACCAACGAAATCAGTTTCGCAACTTAGTACAATGATTACACCGGTAGTTGAATCAGCAGAAGTTAATGCAATTACTGCACCTTCTGTTGCGTCTCTATCAGCACGTTTTGCTGCAATTTTTGCACCTTTTTTACGCAAAAAGTCAATTGCACCTTCAAAATCACCACCTGTTTCAGTCAAAGCAGCTTTACAATCCATCAGACCTGCACCAGTTACTTGGCGCAATTTGTTAACATCTGAAGCAGTTATAGTTGTCATATTCTGTTATAAATATTAGATTAAATTATGCTTCAGCAACAACTTCTTTAGGAGCTTCTACTTTGTTTTCTTCTTCAGATTTCTCACGTTTGCGTTCAGCAGTACCTTCTAAGATAGCATTAGCCAATTCAGAAGCAATTAATTGAATACTTTTAGAAGCATCATCATTACCTGGAATTGCGTAATCTACTTTAGTAGGATCAGAGTTTGTATCAACCAACCCGAAAGTAGGGATATTCAAACGAACTGCTTCAGAAACTGCAAGATGTTCTCTTTTCACGTCAACCAAGAAAATTGCACCAGGAAGTTTAGTCATATCTTCGATACCACCTAACATTCTAGCCAATTTAATTTTTTCACGATCAAGCATCAAGCGTTCTTTTTTATTGATACGTTCGAAAGTACCATCGTTCGCCATTCTGTCGATTATTTGCATTCTTTTAATGCTTTTACGAACAGTTTGGAAGTTAGTAAGCATACCGCCTAACCAACGTTCAGTAACGTAAGGCATTCCAGCACGTTGAGCCTCTTGCATAACGATTTCTTTTGCTTGTTTCTTAGTTGCCACAAATAAAATGCGACGACCAGACTTAGCAATATTTTTAATCGCTGCTTTAGATTCTTCTAATCTTGCCTCTGTTTTTTTAAGATCGATGATGTGAATACCATTCTGTTCCATAAAAATATACGGAGCCATTCTGGGATTCCATTTGCGGGTAAGGTGACCGAAATGTACACCAGCATCGAGCAAATCTTGTTGAGTATAAGCCATTTTGATAATTAACGTTT